>NZ_JARGEE010000466.1:0-6492 GCF_033794485.1 Streptomyces sp. MB09-02B | reverse complement strand
TTGTACTACTTCTTGTCGTCTTATGCGTGTGTGTAGTGGTAGTGTGTGTGAGTTGTTCTTTTTTTTTTTCCAAGGGAAGACGGGATACCGGATTTCTGCCCGTTTCGTGGGCTCGGGGAAGTGTATAAGGGACAGCCTCCGCACCTTTCGCCCCCTCCCCCCTCGTGCTGGAGCACCGGGTGCTGAAGGCGTTGCTCGGGGCCTGGGCCCTGGCGGTGTGCTCCGGGGAGGAGGCGTTGGCGGTGGAGGAGCATCTCGGTGTGTGCGGAGGGTGCGCCGACGAGGCGCGGCGGTTGCGGGAGGCCGTGGGGCTGCTGCACGCGCCGGAGAGCCTCGACCTCGACCCGGCCCTGCGCACCCAGGTACTGGACGTCTGCCTTGGCCGCCGCCCACCCCACATCCCCGTTCCCCGCTGGGCCGCCCCGTACGACGCGGAGACGGCCCGGCTGGACGCCCTGCTCCAGGACATCGGCGCCGCCGACTGGCACTCCCCCGTACGGCTGCGCTGGTTCGAGGGCGAGGGCCCGGTGAGCCGTCGTACGACCGTCGCCGGGGTCATCGCCCACCTGCTCACCGTCGACGGGCTCGTGGCCGCGGCACTCGGCCTGGACGACCCGCTCACCCTGCCCGCCCCGCCCGACGGGTCCGAGCCGGGCCCCGACCAGCTTCCCGTCGACCTCTCCCCGGCGGCGCGCACCGAGGCGTACTGGAAGGCGTCCCACTTCCCGCCCACCCGCGCCCTGCGCGCCCCCTGGCGGCAACAGAGCCACGACATCGTCCGCACGACCTCGTTCACGGGCGGCGACGGCCCCGACGGCTCCGGCACCCCCGGCACTGGCACCTCAGGCCGCCTGAACGTCCCGTACGGCGGCTTCGCGCTCCCCCTCCAGGACGCGATGCTCGATCGGGCGTTCGAGTGCTGGATTCACGCGGAGGACATCGCGGAGGCCGTGGACTACCCGTACGAGCCGCCCTCCGGCCGGCATCTGCACGGCATGATCGACCTGGCGGCCCGCATGCTGCCCGTGTCACTGGCCGAGCGCCGCAGGACCGGGCTCGCGTCCCCGCCCCCGCCCGGCCGCCACCTCGTACCGGCGGGCAGCCCCGGCCGCAGCCTCCGCCTGGAGATCGAGGGCTCCGGCGGCGGTGAGTGGCTGATCCCCCTCGACTCCCCCGCGGCCCTCGGCTCCGCCGACCGCGAGGTGGCCCATGTGGCCCTGGACGGCGTCGAGTTCTGCCGGCTCGCCGCCGGACACGTACCTCCGGAGGAGGCGGCCGCCGGCCAGGACGGCGACCGGCAGGCGATCAGGGACGTGCTGTTCGCCGCGGCGGCCCTGAGCCGCATGTAGACCAGAGGCCACATGTGAGCCCGAGGCCGCAGGTAAGCCCGAGGCCGTATGTAGACCCGAGGCCGTATTTCAGGCCCGAGGCCGTACGCGGCGCCCGGAGCCGCATGCGGTCCCCAGAGCCCTGTGCGGTCCCAGAGCCCTGTGCGGCCGGTGGCCGGCTCGTGGTGGCTCAGAGCTGCCAGACCAGCAGCGCGTGACCCTCACGGGCCGCCGCGCCGAAGTACTCCACCAGCTCTCCGTACACGAGCCGCGTCACCTTCAGGGCCTGGGCCTCGTCCCAGACGGGCGGGCACAGCCCCGCCCCGACGACGTCACCCGGCTCGACGTACGCCATGAGCCGGTCGACCGGCAGGTCGGCCAGCCCGCGGGCCGCCACGCCCACCTGGTCGGCGGTCAGATAGCCGTAGTCCCCTTCCCCGGGGTCCGCGTAACGGATCCGCTGCTCACCGCGGCTCACGTCCACGGGGAACCCGGCACGTCCCAGCAGCACACGGAGGAGGGGCCAGGCCATGTCGCTGGCGTAGTAGAGCCCGTCGGCGGGCCCGGGTTCGACGTGTTCCTCGCCCTCGCGGACGTCCTCCATGTGGTCCCACGCCCAGACGTGATCCACCTGGATCCGCGCCAACTCCTCGTCCGTCAGACGGAGATACTCACCGAGGTCGCTCACGTTTCCCGCGCCTTCTAGGCGAAGACGACCGTCCGGCGCCCGTTCATCAGGATGCGCCGCTCGGCGTGCCACTTGACCGCCCGCGCGAGCGCCTGGCACTCCACGTCACGCCCGACCGCCACGAGCCCCTCGGGCGTCACCCCGTGGCCCACCCGCTCGACCTCCTGCTCGATGATCGGGCCCTCGTCGAGGTCGGCGGTGACGTAGTGCGCCGTCGCACCGATCAGCTTCACCCCACGCGTGTGCGCCTGATGGTACGGCTTCGCGCCCTTGAAGCTCGGCAGGAAGGAGTGGTGGATGTTGATGATGCGCCCGCTGAGCTGCTTGCACAGGTCGTCGGAGAGGACCTGCATGTAGCGGGCCAGCACGACGAGCTCGACGTTCTCCTCGCGCACGATCTCCAGCAGCCGCGCCTCCGCGTCCGCCTTGGTGTCCTTGGTGACCGGAATGTGATGGAAGGGGATGTCGTACGACCCCACCAGCTCGGCGAAGTCGGTGTGGTTGGAGACCACGGCCGCGACCTCCACCGGCAGCGCGCCCGTGCTCGCCCGGAAGAGCAGGTCGTTCAGGCAGTGCCCGAACCTGCTGACCATGAGGATGATGCGCATCTTCTCGTCGGCCCGGTTGATCTGCCAGTCCATCCGGAAGGAGTCACCGATCGCCGCGAAGCTGGCCCGCAGCTTGTCCACGTTCACCGGGGCTTCCGCCGAGAAGTGGACGCGCATGAAGAACAGACCCGTGTCGTGGTCGCCGAACTGCTGGCTGTCCTCGATGTTTCCGCCGGTCATGAAGAGGTAGCTCGACACGGCGTGCACGATGCCCGGCTTGTCGGGGCAGGCGAGGGTGAGGACGTACTGGTCGGCGGGCGCCGCGGCTCGGGTGGACTGCTCGTTCATGCCGGACAGGGTCCCATATGGCGTACCCCTGTCGGCAACCGTCCCGAGGGCCGGACCGAGGGGTCGGACCGACGGCCGGACCGAGGGTCCCGCGGCCCCGGGACCGGGCCGCGGGGCCCCCGCGGCGCCGTCCGGGCAGCCCCTACGCCGCCCTGGTCATGATCTGCAGCACTTCGAGCGTGCGCGGCGGTGCGTCCGGGTCCTCCCCGTCGCTCACCGAGAGGCGTACATGGGCCTCGCGGGCGGCGCGGACGGCCTCGGGCCAGGCGTCGTGGTCGAGGTACGCGGAGACGGGCGCGTCCGGACCCACCTGGTGCATGATCCGCAGCACGCGCAGCACGGCGGTGTCGACGAGGGCCGCCTCCTGGGCGTCACGGAAGATCGTGCCGACGTACTTCTCGGCGGACCAGTTGTCCAGCCAGGTGTCCTCGACCAGGCGGTACACGGCGTCGGTGACGTCCCCGTACCCGTCGACACCGGCCAGCCAGACGTTCTGCTGGAACGCGGGGTCGGAGAGCATGTGCAGCGCGGAGCGCACATTGCTGCGCCAGCGCCACCACGGCATGTCGTTCAGTGGCATGCCGCCCATGGTGGATGAGCGACGCCCACGACGGGAAGGGGTCTCCGGACCTTGGACGGTCATCGATCGCGCATTCCTCTCTGAAACCACTCGAAAATACGATCGTAGCTCCTCGCAATTCACCTCCCGGTCACCTCGCGTTGACCATCCGTCACGCCCGGGTTGGTGGTGTGGCGGAATCGTGCGGAGCCATGACTGGCTTCCGGGCACGACAGACCCCGCAGACCCCAGGCCCTCCCCCAGGCCTCGCCAAACGCCTGGTCAGAGCCACCACGCTGGCGGCGTGTGCCTCACTCGTCGCCGGGTGCGGGGCCATCCCTGGTACCACGGGGGGTACCGGGGACGGCCCCGTCACCGTCATGACCTGGGCCCCCGAGAAGACGGCCGCCACCAACAAGCCCGGCATGCCCGCGATGGCCAAGGCGTACGCCCGCTGGGTCAACGCGAACGGCGGCGTCAACGGCCGCGAGCTGCGCATCCTGACCTGCAACGACCGGAACGAGACGGTGGCGGCCGCGAAGTGCGCCCGCCGCGCCGCCGACGAGGACGTCGTCGCGGTCGTCGGATCGTACAGCCAGCACGGCCGCTCCTTCCTCGCTCCGCTGGAGTCGGCGGGGATCCCGTACATCGGCGGCTACGGCGTCACCGACGACGAGTTCGCCAGCGCCCTCTCGTACCCGGTCAACGGCGGCCAGGCCTCCCTCATGGCGGGCCTCGGTGAGCAGCTCGCCGGGGACTGCGGCCCGGTCGCCCTCGTCCGCCCCGACTCGATAGCCGGCGACCAGCTGCCGCTGCTGCTGGACTCGGGGCTGCGGTCCGGGGGCCACGACGGGTCGGAGGACCAGCTGGCCGCCGAGGACGCGACCGAGTACGGGGGGCACGCCCGGGAGGCGCTGCGGCGGGCCAGCACGGAGCCGGGCAGGGAGGGGTGCGTGGTCCCGGCCCTGGGCGACCGCACCTTCACCTTCATGGACTCCTTCCGCCGCGACCGCGCGGACTTCCCGGACGTCCGTACGGGGACGGTCCTCGGCAGCGTCGACCAGACGGTGATCGACGCGACCGGGGGGAGGTCGGGACCGTACGAGGGGGCGTACGTCACCGGCTGGTACCCGGTGGAGAGCGACAAGCGGTGGGACCGGATGAAGGAGGTGATCCGGGAGCACGCGTTCGGCGACAACCGGATCGACCCCGCGGACCCCGGGGTGCAGACCACGTGGATCGCGTACACGGTCCTGACGGCAGCCCTCGGGGAGATCGGTGACGGAGAGGTGACCTCGCAGGCGATCCGGCGCGTCCTCGACGACGGCCTGAAGGTCACCACCGGTGGCCTGACCCCGCCGCTGAGCTGGCGCTTCGAGGACCTCATCGCCTCCGCGGGCTTCCCCCGCCTCATCAACCCCGAAGTCACCTTCCAGACCGTCCGCAAGGGCCAACTGGTGGCAGCCCGCAGGGACTTCGTGAACGTGGAGAAGACGCTGGAGGAGGCGGAGAACTGACCGACAGGCCCGGGGGTGACCGGGGTGTGACCGGGGTGTGACCGGGGTGTGACCGGGGTGTGACCGGCAAGGGCCCCTACAGCTGGACCGCCTGGCGTTCGGTCAAGGTGTAGGTCTTGGCGATCTTGTTCCAGAGTTCGGCGGCCTTGGTCTTCTCCGCGCTGGCCGTGCCGCTGGCCTGGTTGCCGGCCTGGGTCTGGCCGGTGCTGCGGGCCTGACCCTTCTTGCAGCCCTTCTTCTTGGCGGTCTGGTCCGCCCACGCGGCGTAGTGGTTGTCCGCGGCGGCCGAGGCCTTCCAGGCGTTGGTCAGCGAGGTGGTCAGGGCCTCGTGGTCCGGGAGCCGGTCGACGGACAGCTCGCCGAGCCGGGTGACCAGGTCGTTGCGCTGCTTCGCCGCGTCCCGCAGATCCGTGGCGGCCTGGCCCAGGTTGGAGCAGGTCTTGATGTTCGCGACCGCCTTGATCACGCTGCTCCGGCTGTCGCCGCTGTCCGCCAGCAGCTTGTCGAGCGCGACCGCCTGCTCGCGCGCGGGATCCGCCGACGCGGGCTCCGACTCCTCGGGCGCCCCGGACGCCGACACCGGCTTGTTGTCGCTCGGCGACGAGTCGTCCCCCGACCCGGCCATCAGCGCGCCCGCCCCGATCCCGAGCACCGCGATCCCCACACCGACGAGCGCGATCAACGGCACCCGCGATCTCGTACGACCGCCCCCACCGCCCCCGCTCTCCCGTCTCCCGGAGGCGCGCCCGGCATGCCCACCGTGACCTCCGTGGCCACCGGGTCCGCCGTGACCCCCGCGGCCGCCGTGGCTGCCATGACCGCCGGGCCCGCCCGGACCCCGCGGCGGCTGCGGGGCATGACCGGGGTCGATCTTCGGCAGTTGCTGGGTGGACCCGGGGGTGCCACCGGCCCCCGGCTCGTTCCGGAAGAGGCTGTCGAACACGTCCGGCTGCTGCTGTCCCGGCTGCGCACCCGGCGCACCGTACGACTGCTGGCGCGGCTGCGGCTGCCCCTGCGCGGCCACCGGCGGTATGTACTGCGTCGCCGCCTCGTCCGGATGCCCGGCGGGCGCCCCGGGCCCGGGCCGCCCGGGGTGCGCGGTCGGCGGCAGGGATCCGGCACCGCTGTCCGGCACCCGCCCCAGATACGTCGTCGCGTCCCCCGAGGCCTCCGGCGGCAGCGCGCCCGGCCCGACCGGCGACAGGAACTGCGTGGCGGCCTCGGCGGCGGACGCCTCCGCGACCACCGGCGGTATGAACTGCGTCGCCCCCTCGTCCCCCGGCATGGCCCCGGCCGCCGGCACATACGGGATGTACTGGGTGGCACCCTCGTCCACGGGCGGCAGCGGCGCGCTCTGCGGCGGTTGCGGCGCACCGCCCGACCGCACGACCGCCTCCCCCGCGACCGGCGGCGGGCTCGTCGTCGATGAAGTGCGTGCGCACGGTGATGGACGACTGCCCCTTGGGCATGTCGATGCCGTCAGAGGCGACGACCAGGGTTCCCT
>NZ_JARGEE010000465.1:0-6497 GCF_033794485.1 Streptomyces sp. MB09-02B | reverse complement strand
AGAGACAGTCGCCTCCCGCCCCCGCCCGGTCACCGCCCCGCCCCCGACCCACAGCAGGCACGACCACGGCGACGTCCTGTTCGGCGAACGCCTTCAACCATGGGTGTCCATGGCCCAAGCTCTCAACTGGGCGAACGGCCTCACCGTCAACACCCGCGGAGACCGCAAGACCGCAGGCGGCAACGAGTTCCCCGCCGATCAACCGTCCTGGGCACTCACCGAGAAGACCCGCTCATGGGTGCTCCACACCAACCGCAACCAGAAGCCCGACGGCAGCAGGCAGACCGCCGACCCCTACGCCGGGCCCGCCCCCACCTTCACCGTCAAGGCCGGCGGGCAATGGGTGCTGCGGCACAACAGCCAGAAGAACGCCACGGTAAGGCCGACCACCGAGCCCGCCGGCACGCTGTTCTTCGGCCACCACTGCAACAACGTGTCGTGGGAGAACGAGGAAGCGGAATCCGTCCGCATCACCGTCCAGGAAGCCGCCGTTCTCCAGTCGTTCCGGCCGGACTACCCGTTCCACGGCACCAAGACCAAGCAGTTCGAGCAGGTCGGCAACGCCGTGCCGCCGCTGCTCGCCGCGCACATCGTCTCCGTGCCCACCGGCATCCCGGTCCGCTCGGACTTGGGGGCGGCGGCATGAGTGAGCACCTGATGCGTGCCGCGCTGGACGCTGCCGAGCGTGGCTGGCACGTCTTCCCGCTGCGTCCCGGCGGCAAGCCGCCCGCCCTGCACGGCGAGAAGTCCTGCACCCGCGCCGGCGAGTGCGCGCGCGGGCACCGGAAATGGGAGCAGCGCGCGACCACCGACCCGGACCGTATCCGCGCCGCCTGGTCGAGGGCCCCGTTCAACGTCGGAATCGCCACCGGACCGTCCGGCCTGGTCGTCGTCGACCTGGACGTGCCCAAGGACAAGGGTAGTTCGGACGCGCCTGGCGGCGCGGCAACCTTTCAGGCGCTCTGCGAGCGCGCCGGTCACCGCGTCCCCGACACCTACCGGACGCGGACAGCGAGCGGTGGGCAGCACCTGTACTTCACCGCCCCGACCGGGGTACGGCTGGCCAACACAGCAGGCACCATCGGCACGTTGGTCGACACCCGCGCATGGGGCGGCTACGTCGTCGCCGCCGGAAGCACCACCCCCACCGGAGACTACGAAGCACTCAGCGGCCCCGTGGCAGCCTCCCTGCCCCGCTGGCTGCTGAGCATCCTGCAACCCGCCCCCAAGCCGTCTCAGGCGCCCTCAGGGCCCGTAACGGAGCAATCACGTCGATATGTGGATGTAGCACTCGCCGCAGAGACGCGGAACGTGTCGGGGGCTCAAGTCGGCGGGCGGGAAACGGCGTTGTTCCGTGCGGCGCGCGCCCTGGGACGCTTCGTCGCATGGGGCGACCTCCCCCGACACACGGTTGAGCAGGCTCTTCAGGAGGCGGGGGAGGCGGCCGGCCTCACCGTCGCCGAGTGCCGCTCCACCCTCCGCAGCGCCCTCAACTGGTCCATCGCCCACAACCAGCGCGGACGGAACGCCGCATGACCGCCCGCCCCCGCCCCCCTCTGAAGAGCATCACGCCCACCCCGACCGGCCCGCGCGCCGCCGAACCGACTCCGCCGCCCACGGCCGTGGGCGAGCCGAAAGGCGCCGCCCGCAAGGGCGTCCCCTCTGCTGTTCGCCCTGACCCGCAGCGCGGTGACGGCCGCTACCCCGTGGCGTGGCTGCACATCGTCGCACCGCGCGGCGCCACCCCCACCGCCACCTCGAAGTGCCTGTGCGGCTGGAACCGCAGCGCCGTCGGCCACCGCCGCGTCCTCGCCCTGATCACCGACCACACCGCCCACCGCGACACCTGCCCGCTCCGCACCACCCAGGAAGGGAGGACCGCAGCATGACGGACACCATCGACGGCGCGGCCCTGCTCAACGAGGTCGAAGCCTTCCACCGCCGGTTCAACGTCTTCCCCACCGAAGCCGCTTACGTCGCCGTCGCACTGTGGGACGCGCACGCCCACCTGATCGACTGCTTCGACTCCACCCCACGTCTGGCTTTCCTGTCCCCCGAGCCGGGGTCGGGCAAGTCCCGCGCGCTGGAAGTCGTCGAAACGCTCGTGCCGCGACCCATGGTCGCCGTCAACGCGTCCGCCGCTGCCCTCTTCCGGTCCGTCTCCGACCCGAACGGGCGCCCGTCGATCCTCTTCGACGAGATCGACACCGTGTTCGGCCCGAAGGCGGGGGACAACGAGGAGCTGCGCGGATTCCTCAACGCCGGGCACCGCCGCAAGGGCGTCACCTACCGGTGCGTGGGCGACCAGCAAACAGTCACCCCGTTCCCCTCCTACGCCGCCGTCGCGGTCGCCGGACTCGGCTCCCTGCCCGACACGATCCTCACCCGCTCCGTCATCGTCCGCATGCGCCGCCGCGCACGCAACGAGCACGTCGAACCGTTCCGCGCCGGACTGCACGAGCCGGAAGGCAACAAGCTGCGCGATCGCCTCGCGCAGTGGGCCGAACACGCGCGCGGGTTGGTCATGGGGGCGTGGCCGGAGATGCCCGACGGGGTCACCGACCGCCCGGCGGACGTGTGGGAACCCCTGCTCGCCGTCGCCGACGTCGTCGGGGGCGACTGGCCACGCCGCGCGCGGGAAGCCTGCGTGACCCTGGTCAAAGCCTCACAGGCCAACGACAAGGGCAGTCTCGGCATCCGCCTGCTCACCGACCTGCGCGACCACGTCCTCATCGGCATCGACCGACTTCCCACCGTCGCCATCCTCGACCGGCTCAACGCCCTCGACGACGCCCCGTGGGCCGACCTCGGCGGCCGGCCGCTCGACAACCGGCGCCTGTCCAAGATGCTCAGCGAGTACATGACGGCGGACAACGAACCCATCGCCTCCCGCAACATCCGCACCAGCGGCGGCGTCCTCAAAGGGTTCTACGCCGACGACCTCACCGACGCGTGGGCCCGCTACTGCCCGCCCCCGCCCCGCCCCTGAGAAGCGCTACATCCGCTACAGCCGCTACACCCCAGGTCAAAGCACCTGAACCCGTAGCGGCAAACCCCCGATGTAGCGGCTACGGCCCCGCGCCCGCCCGCATGCCGTAGCCGCTACATCGCCGCCATCCGCTACACCAAACACCCCCGCTGACCTGCGATGTAGCGGATGTAGCGGATGTAGCGGACTCCTGAGAAGGGGGCCAAGCCCCCGCCGTCATGTGACGAAGGAGAGCCACCGCATGGCCACGGCCCAACTCGCCGAAACCATCGACCCCACCCTCGTACTGCTGACCGTCGAAGAGGCCGCCCGCCGCCTCCAGATCGGCCGGACCACGTGCTACGGCCTCATCCGCTCCGGCGAACTGGAGACCGTACCCGTCGGCCGTCTCCGCCGCGTCCCCGCCGACGCGGTACCCGAGTACGTCAACCGCCTCCGCACCGCCCACCGCGCCGCTTGACGGCTCCTCGGGGCGGCGGCTCCCGGACAAGGGCACCCCGCCGCCCCGGTCCCCATCCCGACACCGAGGAACAGGAGTTCTGCCTGTGGCAGAGAAGAAGAAGGGCACCCGCCGTGCCAACGGCGAATCGGCGATCTACTTCGGGAAAGACGAACGCTGGCACGCCCGGGTGCCCATGGGCTACAAGGACAACGGGGACCCGTACCGTCGGCATCTGACGCGTAAGACGCGCGATGAACTGGTCGAGGAAGTCCGCCGACTGGAGAAGCAGCGCGACGCGGGTTCGGCGAGTCAGCCCGGCAAGCCGTGGACGGTTGAGAAGTGGCTGTTGCACTGGGTTGAGAACATCGCCAAGCCAACCGTCAGCGAGAACACGTACGACGGCTATGAAGTCGCCGTACGTGTCCACCTGGTGCCCGGTGTCGGCAAGCACCGCCTTGACCGCTTGCAGCCCGAACACCTGGAGAGTCTGTACCGCCGTATGCAGGCGAACGGGGCGCGCAAGGCCGGTACGGCTCACCAGGCTCACCGCACCGCCCGCACTGCCCTCGGGGAGGCCGTACGACGCGGCTATGCGGCCAAGAACGCTGCCGCGTTGGCCAAGCCGCCCCGGATGGAAGAGGACGAATCAGAGGTTGAGCCCTACTCCGTGGAAGAGGTTCAGTGCCTGTTGCTCGAAGCCAACAAGCGGCGGAACACCGCCCGTTGGATGCTGGCGCTTGCGCTCGGACTGCGGCAGGGCGAGACGCTCGGACTTCGCTGGTCTGACGTCGACCTGGGCAACGAGTACTTGAAGCTGCGGCGGAACCGTCTGCGCCCCAGGTACGAGCACGGATGCCCGGAAGCCTCACCGTGCGGCCGAAAGGCGGGGTACTGCCCGGCCAAGGTGCAGGTTCGGCGCGAGACCAAGAACACCAAGTCCCGCGCCGGCCGCCGCGCCGTGCCCCTGCCGGGCCCGCTGGTCGCCATGCTCCGCGCCCATGCCGAGACGCAAGAGCGTGAGCGCAAGGCCGCTGGTGACTTGTGGGTCGAGTCCGACTACGTGTTCACCAAGCCGCTGGGTGGCCCCCTGAGCCCGAACACGGACTACCACGACTGGAAGCGTCTGCTGGAAGACGCGGGGGTTCGGGACGGTCGGCTGCACGATGCCCGGCATACGGCCGCCACTGTGCTCATGCTGCTCGGTGTCCCGGCCCGGGTCATCGATCAGATCATGGGGTGGGAGCCGGGCACCTCCGCGAGCATGCGGGCCCGGTACCTCCACGTGCCGGACGCCATGCTCAAGGACGTCGCCCGGAAGATCGCCGAAGCCATCTGGGGAACCCCGGAGACACCCGCTGTGGACAAAAACCAGGACAACGAAGGCTGAGACATGTCGAAGGGCCCCACCGCGAACGGTGGGGCCCTTCGACATCGTGCCCGGTGAGGCACTGGCGGAGGATACGAGATTCGAACTCGTGAGGGGTTGCCCCCAACACGCTTTCCAAGCGTGCGCCCTAGGCCTCTAGGCGAATCCTCCGCCGGAAACATTACATGACGGCGGAGGGTGCTTGCGACCTCGTTCGGCGGTGGGTGATCAAGGTGGGGGCGAGGTCGGAGCGAGAGGTGGGGAGGCGGGTCGGCGGCCCCCTGGGATCGGGTAGGCTGGGGTCAGCCCCTCACGCGGCGCTATCTGACTGAACTCCCCCAGGGCCGGAAGGCAGCAAGGGTAGGTTGGCTCTGGCGGGTGCGTGAGGGGTCTTCGTCGTCTCGGGCGCCGGGTTGTCAGTGGGCGCCTATAACCTCGTATGCGTGTCGTCTCTCGCGCTGTACCGCCGTTATCGCCCGGAGTCGTTCGCCGAGGTCATCGGGCAGGAGCATGTCACCGACCCGTTGCAGCAGGCGTTGCGGAACAACCGGGTCAATCACGCATACCTGTTCAGCGGGCCGCGCGGATGCGGGAAGACGACCAGCGCGCGCATCCTGGCCCGCTGTCTGAACTGCGAGCAGGGGCCCACCCCCACGCCGTGCGGCGAGTGTCAGTCCTGCCAGGACCTGGCCCGCAACGGACCGGGGTCGATCGACGTCATCGAGATCGACGCCGCCTCGCACGGTGGTGTGGACGACGCCCGTGAGCTGCGGGAGAAGGCCTTCTTCGGACCCGCGAGCAGCCGGTACAAGATCTACATCATCGACGAGGCCCACATGGTCACGTCGGCCGGTTTCAACGCCCTGCTGAAGGTCGTAGAGGAGCCGCCGGAGCACCTCAAGTTCATCTTCGCGACCACCGAGCCCGAGAAGGTCATCGGAACCATTCGGTCGCGTACACATCACTATCCGTTCCGGCTCGTCCCGCCCGGCACGCTCCGCGAGTACCTGGGCGAGGTCTGCGGCAAGGAGAAGATCCCGGTCGAGGAGGGCGTCCTCCCGCTGGTCGTGCGCGCCGGGGCCGGCTCCGTGCGTGACTCGATGTCCGTCATGGACCAGCTGCTCGCCGGCGCGACGGACGAGGGTGTGACCTACGCCATGGCCACGTCGCTGCTCGGCTACACGGACGGGTCGTTGCTCGACTCGGTCGTCGAGGCCTTCGCCGCCGGGGACGGGGCCGCGGCATTCGAGGTCGTCGACCACGTCATCGAGGGCGGCAACGATCCGCGGCGGTTCGTCGCCGACCTGCTGGAGCGGCTGCGGGACCTGGTGATCCTGGCCGCCGTGCCCGACGCCATCGACAAGGGCCTCATCGACGCACCCGCCGAGGTCCTGGACCGGATGCGTGCCCAGGCAGGCGTCTTCGGCGCCGCCGAGCTCAGCCGTGCCGCCGACCTCGTCAACGAGGGCCTCACCGAGATGCGCGGCGCCAACTCGCCCCGCCTCCAGCTCGAACTGATCTGCGCCCGCGTACTCCTCCCCGCCACCTACGGCGACGAACGGTCCGTCATGGCCCGCCTGGACCGCCTGGAACGAGGGGTGAACTTCTCCGGCGGCGCCGCCGCCCCGGCCATGGGATACGTGCCCGGGCCCGACGCGCACGGGGGGGCGGCCCCGCCCATGGGCATGGCCCCGCAGGCC
>NZ_JARGEE010000464.1:0-6502 GCF_033794485.1 Streptomyces sp. MB09-02B | reverse complement strand
GGCAAGACCGACCACGGCTCCACGATCATCGAGATCCCGAACGGCCTGGAGGACCAGCTCCCCGCGCCCCTGGTGACCAAGGACAACGTGGACGACAAGACCCTGTGGGGCAACAACGTCGGCTAGCCACGAACCCGGCCGACGACCGGGCGGAGGGACGCGGCCCGTCCCTCCGCCCGTCCCCGGCCCACACCCCCTCGTATCCACCCCACGAAGGACGGTATCCACCATGGCGGACACCGCGACCGCCGCGGCTCCCGGCGGCGGTCACCCCGCCGCCGGGAGCGACGCCCCGGTGGCCGAGGCCACCGGCATCAGCAAGAGGTTCGGCGCGACCGTCGCCCTGCGCGACGCACGTATCAGCATCGCCGCGGGCGAGTCGCACGCCCTGGTCGGCCGCAACGGCGCCGGCAAGTCGACGCTCGTGTCCATCCTCACCGGACTGCAGCAGGCGGACACCGGCACCCTGCGCTTCTCCGGCGAGGCGGCACCCGCCGTCGGCGACATCGACGCCTGGCGCTCCCGCGTCGCCTGCGTCTACCAGAAGTCCACGATCATCCAGGACCTGACCGTCGCCGAGAACCTCTTCCTGAACCGGCAGAGCGACGGTGCGACGCGTCCCATCCGCTGGAAGCACCTGCGCGCCCGCGCCGAGGAGCTGCTCGCCGGCTACGGCGTGGACGTGAGGGCTGACGCGCGGGCGAAGGACCTCACCGTCGAGCAGCGGCAGTTCGTCGAGATCGCCCGGGCCCTGTCGTTCGGCGCCCGCTTCATCATCCTCGACGAGCCGACCGCGAAGCTCGACGCCCGCGGCATCAACCGCCTCTTCGACAAGCTCCGCGACCTCCAGCGCCAGGGCGTCGCCTTCCTCTTCATCTCGCACCACCTGCAAGAGGTGTACGACCTCTGCAGCACCGTCACGGTCTACCGCGACGCCGCCCACATCCTGACCGCGCCCGTCGCCGAACTCGGCCACCAGGCGCTCGTGGAGGCCATGACCGGCGAGACCACCCGCACGGCGGCGGCAGCCGTCGAGGACCGCCCCCCGGTGCGGGCCGACGCCCCGGAACTCCTCACGGTCGAGGGCCTCACCCTGCCCGGTGCCTGCCAGGACCTGTCGCTGACGGTGCGGGCGGGCGAGGTCGTCGGGCTCGCCGGCGCGGCGGCCAGCGGCAACGTGCGGGTGGGCGAGACCGTCGCCGGGCTGCACCGCCCCGAGCAGGGCACGATCTCGGTGGGCGGCCGGCGGGTGCGCGGCGGCAGCGTGCCGTCGGCGCTCGCCGTCGGTGTCGGGCTCGTCCCGGAGGACCGGCACCTCCAGGGCCTGGTGAACAACCGCAGCGTGGCCGAGAACGCGACGCTCACCGTCACCGACCAGCTCGGCCCGTACGGCACCGTGCTGCCCGCCCGCACCAGGACGTTCGCCCAGCGCATGATCCGGGACCTCGACATCAAGACCCCGGGCGGGTCCACCCCCGTCTCGGCGCTGTCGGGCGGCAACCAGCAGAAGGTCGTCGTCGCCCGCGCCCTGGCCACCGACCCCCAGGTGCTGGTGGCCATCCGCCCCACCAACGGCGTCGACGTCAAGTCCAAGGAGTTCCTGCTGCGCCGGATCCGGCAGGTCGCCGACGGCGGGAAGGCCGCGCTCATCGTCTCCGACGAGCTGGACGACCTGAAGGTGTGCGACCGGCTCGTGGTGATGTTCCACGGGCGGGCGGTCGCCGAGTTCGACCGCGGCTGGAAGGACGAGCACGTGGTCGCCGCCATGGAGGGTGTGGCCGACCGGGCCGAGACCTCCGGTACCGGTGCCCACGGCTTCGCCGGCGATCCGCCCCTCACCCCCGCCGATCCCACGTCTGAGACCACCGAAGAGCACGGAAGGTAGTCATGTCCGCCACCACTGATGTCACCGACCCCGCCACGAGCGTCGCGCGGGACACCGCCGGAGACACCCGCCGCGGGCTCGACCTCGGTCGCTTCCGTGAGCTGTCCCTGGTCCCCGCCATCCTCGTCCTGGGCCTGATCGGGTTCATCGTCTCGCCGGCCTTCCTGACCGCCGACAACCTCATCGGCGTCGCCCAGCAGTCCACCGAGCTGAGCCTGCTGGTCCTGGCCACCGCGCTGATCCTGATCTGCGGCCGGATGGACCTCTCGCTGGAGTCCACCATCGGCGTGGCCCCCGTCATCGCCGTCTGGCTGGTCCTGCCGACCAGCGGCGCCCGCTTCACCGGCCTCGGCATATTCCCCGAATGGATGGCGGTACCGCTCTGCCTCCTGGTCGGCGTGGTGATCGGCGCCGTCAACGGCTTCCTCATCCTCAAGCTGCGCCTGAACGGGTTCATCGTCACCCTCGGCATGCTGACCATGCTGCGCGGCCTCCAGGTCGCCCTCTCCGAGGGCCAGTCCATCGTGGAGCTGCCGTCCTCCTTCACCTACCTCGGCAAGGCCTCCTGGCTCGGGGTTCCGGCCGCGATCTGGGTCTGCGTGGTGCTCTTCGCGATCGGCGGCAGCGCGCTGGCCTGGCTGCGGCACGGCCGGGCGCTGTACGCGATCGGCGGCAACGCCGAGGCGGCCCGTACCGCCGGCATCCGCGTCGACCGGATCGTGTGGGCGGTGCTGATCCTCGGCAGTGTGCTGGCCGCGTTCGCCGGCATCCTCTACAGCGGCCACTACGGCTCGATCTCCGCCACCCAGGGCAGCGGCTGGATCTTCCAGGTGTTCGCCGCGACCGTCATCGGCGGGGTCAGCCTCAACGGCGGCAAGGGCTCCGTCTTCGGCGCCCTCACCGGCGTCCTCACCCTCCAACTCGTCGTCAACGTCATGACCTTGGCGGGCGTGCCGCCCCTGTGGAACCAGTTCCTCAACGGCGCGATCATCATCGTCGCACTGATCATCTCCCGCTTCGCCTCCGGCGAGAAGCAGGAGTAGTCGCGGTACAGGGAGGCACCTCGTGGCACTCACCGACGAGGCGATGGACAAGATCAAGGCGATGATCGTGGCGGGGGAGCTGGCGCCGGGCTCCCGCCTCCCCAAGGAGGAGATCCTCGCCGCCCAGCTCGGCCTGTCCCGCAGTTCGCTGCGGGAGGCCGTACGGGCACTGACCGCGATGCGGATCCTGGTCACCCGGCAGGGCGACGGCACCTATGTGTCGAGCCTGGAGCCGCATCTGCTGCTGGAGTCGCTCTCGTTCGCCTCGGACGTCTCCCAGGGGCGGACGGCGCTGCAGCTGCTGCAGGTACGGAGGCTGCTCGAACCCCAGGCGACCGGGGCGGCCGCCGCCCTGCTCACCGCCGACGACCTCGACGAGCTGGGCGTGATCCTGGAGCGGTCGCGGGCGGCCGCGACGGTCGAGGAGTTCGTCGGCTACGACATCGCGTTCCACCTGCGGATCGTGCAGGCGGTCGGCAACCCGGTGCTGTCGATGCTGATGCAGGTGCTCTCCACCCGCACCCAGCGGGCCCGGATCGTCCGGGGCAGCCGCACCGAGCGGGCCGTGGAGCACGCCCACCGCGAGCACGAGGAGATCCTCCGCGCCCTGCGGGCCCGCGACGCCGCCCTGGCGGTGTCGGCGGCGACGGTCCACGTCGCCGCCGTGGAGCAGTGGATGGCGAGCGGGCTCGTCCAGGAGGATCCGCTCGACGCGGCCGGGGGGTGACCGCGCTACAGGTCGCCGGCTTCCACCAGCTCACCGAGGTCGACGAACTTGAAGCCGGTCGCCGTGCGCGTGCCGCCCTCGTCGTCCGGGACCTCCGGGGTCTCGTGGCCGTCCTGGACGACAAGCAGGCCGCGCGGGTATCGGCTGCCCAGCGGGGCGTTGAGGACGGCCGCGCCGTCGCACTCCTGAACGCCGTCTAGGGTGCCCGACGCGGCCCCGACGCGGAAGCCGCCCTCGTACTCGTTGCCCTCGCCCACCTCGCGGTCGTACAGGGCGAAGGTGTCGTCACCCTGGCTGGAGGCGAGCAAGTAGCCGTCCCCGCCCCGCTCCTGATAGAGCGTCAGGCCTTCGACGTCGGCCGACAGCCGCTTCCCGCCGTAACCGGGGTCGGCGCCCGGCACGCACTCCTCGGTCTCCTCGTCGTACGTGCCGGGGACGCCGTACTCCCTGGTCCTGTCGACCAGGACGGGCTTTCCGGTGAGGTCGGCGCGCAGGCGCCAGATGCCGATGTCCTCCTGGCCGGCGTAGAGGGTGCCGGTGGCGGGGTCGACGACCATGCCCTCGACCTGCGGGAGTTCACCGGGCTCGCCGCAGGGACTCCATCGGGTGCCGTCGGGCAGGCGGAAGGAGGACGGCAGGTCGAGGGTGCGGATCGTGCGGTAGCCGACCTTGCCGTGTGCCGCCGGGAGGAGTTCGAGCAGGGTGAGCCGGGTGCGTTCGCGTCGGCTGACCAGGGCGTAGGACCGGCCGGTGGCCCTGTCCGTCCAGGTGGCGAGGCCGTACGCGGTGCGCTGGTCGTTGATCTCGGCCTGGTCGGCGGAGAACACGGGAGCGGCGGCCGGGTCGGTGACGTCGGTGAGCGGGCCGTTCGGGCGGGCGGGGTCGATGCGGTAGATCCGCAGCCGGTCGTTGCCCCGGTCGCTGACCACCGCCACGTCGGCCCGGCCCTCGGAGGTGCGCAGGCCGGTGACGAGGTCGACGTTGTTGTAGCGGCCCGGGGCGTCGTCCGGCGTCGGCGGCTTCGGCGCGGCGAGGGACTGCACGAGGCGGGCGTCCAGGTCGTAGACGCGCAGGCCGCCCTCCTTCGCCGTGGCGACGACGAGGCTGCGGTCCGGGTCGGCGGGGTTCCGCCAGATCGCCGGGTCGTCGGCGTCGGCGTTGCCGCCGGCCTCGTCGCCGTACAGCGCGGCGGTCTCGCTCGTCGCGGTCACCGTCGGGAGCGCGGCCGTCCCCGCTCCGGCGGGGGCCGCCGTGAGGAGGGTGGTCAGCGCGGTGCCGGCGGCGAGAAGTGCGACTCTTCGAGCAGTGCGGGGCGTTCTCACAGGCGTTCGCTTCCTTACCGTCGTGACTGTCGTCGATGGTTGGGCGTGTCGATCGTCGGGCCATGCCGATCGTCGGGCCAGGTCGGTGAACGGGCCAGGTCGGTGAACGACCAGATCGGTGATCAGGCCGGGTCGGTGATCGACCAGATCTGTGACCAGGCCGGGTCGGTGATCGACCAGATCTGTGACCAGGCCCTGTCCATGATCGGGCTCTGTCGATGGTGCGGAGAGAAGCTTGCGCGCAGACGGACGTGAGCTGTCCATGCCGCCGTGGTGAAACT
The DNA here is from genome assembly GCF_033794485.1 of Streptomyces sp. MB09-02B. Taxonomy (NCBI): domain Bacteria; kingdom Bacillati; phylum Actinomycetota; class Actinomycetes; order Kitasatosporales; family Streptomycetaceae; genus Streptomyces; species Streptomyces sp. MB09-02B. Next base: position 1,244 of record NZ_JARGEE010000464.1, on the reverse strand, counting down.
GTCGCGGTTCGGCTGAAGTTCGCCCGGACGTTGCCCGATACATGTCACCTCACGTGGCGCGCCGGAAGCGTGGTGGTGTGCAGCAGGTGTTCCAGCGGTCCGCGGCGGAACCTCCGGGTCCAGGCGGTGGCGAGCAGCAGGGCGACCAGGCTGTGCAGGAGGAGGTCGACGAAGGCCGGGCCGGTCTCCTCCGCCATGCCGAACTCCCGGATGGCGAGGATGTGCAGGACGTACGCCGTCAGGGCCGTCATGCCGACGGCGCACACGGGCGTGGCGAGGCGCGCGCAGCGCGGCAGCCGGTCCATGACCGTGACGCACAGCACCACGACGAGCAGCGCGACACCGGTGTTGCCGAGGATGGAGAAGGTCGTCTGGCTGTGCGGCGCGCCCACCAGGAGCCAGGCCGCCGGGGTGTCGTCGACGAGGTGGCCGACGGTGTCGGACCACCAGGCCGAGGCGGCCCCGGCGCCGTCGGTGGCGGCGGCGACGGTGACCCGGGCGTGCGGGACGAGACTCAGTGCCAGCCAGGAGCCGCCGTAGCCGAGGACGGTCAACGCACCTCCGGTCACCGCCACTCGGGTGCGCATCGCGCTCCGGCTGAGGTCGACGCGGGCGAGCGCCATCCCGGCCAGCATGAACGACGCCCAGGTGAGCACGGGGTATTCGCCGGTGAACAGCAGTTCCAGGAGGCCGTCGCTGTCACTGACCCGGGCCAGCGGATCGGAGGCGATGACCGTGTCCGCCCAGTCGCCGTCCTCGATCGACAGCCGTACCCCGTAGAGGACTTGGGGCATGAGAAGCGCGCCCGCGGCGGCGAGGAGCGCGAGCGTCCGGGCGGGCAGGCGGTGGAACGGGAGGACGGCGAGGAAGATCAGCCCGTAGAAGGCGAGGATCACGTCGACGTCGGTGTCGAGCGCGGTCAGGGCGAACCCGAGGACGATCAGGGCGAGGGAACGGATGACCATCCGGGCGACCGCCTGCCGTCCGGCGCGCCCGGTGCGGGGGTGCGGGCGGCCGGTGATCAGGACGAGGGTGAAACCGGCGAGCAGCGCGAAGAGCGCGGAGGAGCGGCCTCGCGCCAGTTCCATCACGAAGCCCAGCGGCCCTCCGTGCGCCGGGTCCGGGCCGACGTGCGCGGCGTACATGCCGAGGACCGCGAGTCCACGGGCCAGATCGATGCCGACCAGCCGCCCGGTGGACGGTCCTTCGGGGGTCCCGCCGAGCGCGGGAGCCGGGGCCAGGGT
>NZ_JARGEE010000463.1:0-6510 GCF_033794485.1 Streptomyces sp. MB09-02B | reverse complement strand
GGGGAGGCCCCCCGCACCCCGCCGGAGGCCTCCCCCTCGCTGACGTTCCACTGCGTGAGCCGCCACAGCGCCCGGAACTCCGCGTTCAACCGCCCGAGCCGCCGCCGCACACCGGGGTCGTCCCAGACCCCGTTCGCCCGCGCCTGTCTCGCCACCTCACCCAACACCCGTCGGCAGGCGACCACTTCACCCACGAACGCCGTCCCCCGCTCGAACGACAGCGTCACCATGGTCACCCGCCACCCGTCGTTCTCCGCGCCCACCCGGTTGGCGACCGGCACCCGCACCTCGTCCAGGAACACCTCGGCGAACTCCGTGGAACCGGCGAGCGTGCGCAGCGGCCGTACGGTCACGCCGGGCGCGTCCATCGGCATCGCCAGCCAGGAGATGCCCCGGTGTTTCGGCGCCCGGCCGTCCGTCCGCACCAGCAGCTCGCACCAGTCGGCGACCTCGGCGTGCGAGGTCCAGATCTTGGACCCGCTGACGACGTACTCGTCCCCCTCCCTGCGCGCACGCGTCCGCAACGCCGCGAGGTCCGACCCGGCGTCCGGTTCGCTGAACCCCTGGCACCAGACCTCCTCGCCCCGCAGGATCGGCGGCAGCCAGCGCGCCCGCTGTTCGGCGGTCCCCTCGGCGGCGATCGTGGGCCCGGCGTGCAACAGCCCGACGAACCCCGCCCCCACATACGGGGCGCCCGCCTTCTCCGTCTCCTCCAGGAAGATCAGCCGGGTGGTCGGCGAGGCGTCCCAGTGGACGTCGGCGTACCCGGCGTCGTACAGCGTCCGCTGCCAGCCGAGGTCGTAGGCGCGCCGTCCCGGCCAGTCGTCGGGCGAGGGCTTCGCCGGCAGCGAGGGGAGTGCCTTCGCCAGCCACTCCCGCAGCCGCGCCCGGAACGCCTCCTCCTCGGGGGTGTACGAGAGATCCACGACCGCGCCCCGGCCCGGCTACCTGGCGAGGTGGCGGTCGAGATCGAGGTCGAGCATGCGGATCGCGTTGCCGCGCATGAGCTTGTAGACCGTCTCGTCGTCGAGGCCCTTGACGTGGTCGAGGGCGACCTCCTTGGTGTGCGGGAAGGTGGAATCGACGTGCGGGTAGTCGGTCTCGAAGGTGGCGTTGTCCCGGCCCACGACGTCCAGCGAGGCGACCCCGTGCTTGTCGCGGAAGAAGCAGCAGAAGATCTGCCGGTAGTAGTACGTCGACGGCGGCTCGGGGATCAGGTCGCGCACTCCGCCCCAGGCGCGGTGCTCCTCCCAGACGTCGTCGGCGCGCTCCAGGGCGTACGGGATCCAGCCCATCTGCCCCTCGCTGTAGGCGAGTTTGAGGGTCGGGAACTTCACCAGGACCCCGCTGAAGAGGAAGTCCATCATCGAGGCCATCGCGTTGTTGAAGGAGAGCGACGCCTGGACGGCGGGGGGTGCGTCGGGGGAGGCGGCCGGCATCTGGGAGCTGGACCCGATGTGCATGTTGACGACGGTGCCGGTCTCCTGGCAGGCGGCGAAGAAGGGGTCCCAGTAGCCGGAGTGGATGGAGGGCAGGCCGAGGTAGGTGGGGATCTCGGAGAAGGTGACGGCCCGGACGCCCCGGGCGGCGTTGCGCTGGATCTCCGCGACCGCGAGGTCGATGTCCCACAGGGGGATCAGGCAGAGCGGGATGAGCCGGCCGCCGCTGTCGCCGCACCACTCCTCGACCATCCAGTCGTTGTAGGCGCGGACGCAGGCCAGGGCCACTTCCTTGTCGTGCGCCTCGGCGAAGGTCTGCCCGCAGAAGCGGGGGAAGGTCGGGAAGCAGAGCGAGCCCTCGACGTGGTTGAGGTCCATGTCCGCCAGCCGCGCCTTCGGGTCCCAGCAGCCGCGCCGCATCTCGGCGCGGGTGATGCCCTCCAGCGTCATCTCGTCCCGGTCGAATCCGACGGCCGCGATGTTCCGTTTGTACGGGAACTTGAGGTCCTCGTAGATCCACCAGTCGGTCGGCGGTCCGTCCGGGTCCATCGTGATCTGGTACTTGCCCCCTACGTACGCGAGCTCGCCGATCCCGGCGGTGAGGGGCTTGGGCCCCCGGTCGCGGTACTTCGTCGGCAGCCAGGTCTCGAAGAGGTGCGCGGGCTCGATCACATGGTCGTCGACGCTGATGATGCGGGGCAGTTCGGTCATGGGTCCCCTCCACCGAGCCATTTCTGACGGGCCGTCAGCTAGGCCCTCTCCAGCAGGCTAGTGGCGCACCTCTGGACCGACAAGGCGCCCGGCCCTACGCTCTGCCCACGATCTGACAGTCCGTCAGCTACCGGCGAGTGAGCCGAAGGGGCACGTCGGTGTCGAGCCCGTGAGCGCGCGGAGGCCCGCAGGGTCGAGCACGGTCGCGGGCTCGACACCGACTGGAGCGCCCCGGAGGCGAACCGAGCTCAAAAAAAGGGGTCTCCGCCGTGACCGACACCGCCCACGTGCTCAGCGACTCCCGCACCCTCTGGGAACTCCTCGACCGCCGCGCCGGTCTCACCCCCGACCGGCCCGTCCTCCTCCAGGACGACCGCACCCTGAGCTTCGGCGAGCTGCGGGCCCGCGCCGAGCGCGTGGCGGCGGGCCTGTACGACCGGGGCGTACGCCCCGGCACGGTCGTCGCCTGGCAGCTGCCCACCCGCATCGAGACGGTCCTGCTCTCCTTCGCCCTGGCCCGCCTCGGCGCCGTCCAGTCCCCGATCATCCCCTTCTACCGCGACCGCGAGGTCGGCTTCGCGCTACGGGAGTCGAGGGCCGAGCACTTCGCCGTACCCGGCGAGTGGCGGGGCTTCGACCACACCGGGATGGCGCGACGGCTGGACGCGCGCGGGATCTTCGAGGCGTACGACGCCCTCCCGGACGGCGACCCCACGGCGCTCCCCGCACCGCCCGTCGACGGCACCTCCGTCCGCTGGATCTACTGGACCTCGGGCACCACCTCCGACCCCAAGGGCGTCCTGCACACGGACCGTTCCCTGATCGCGGGCGGCTCCTGCCTCGCCCACGCGCTCCGGCTCACCGCGGACGACGTCGGCTCGATCGCCTTCCCGTACGCGCACATAGGCGGCCCCGACTACATGGTGATGCTCCTGCTCTACGGCTTCCCGGCCGTGCTGTTCGAGCACTTCGCGCTGCCGGCCGCGCTGGAGGCGTACCGCAAGCACGGGGTGACGGTGGCGGGCGGGTCGACGGCGTTCTACTCGATGTTCCTGACCGAGCAGCGCAAGCAGCCGGGCGAACCGGTCGTCCCGACCCTACGGCTGCTCGCGGGCGGCGGGGCCCCGAAGCCGCCCGGGCTCTACCACGCGGTCGTACGGGAGATGGGGGTGCAGCTCACCCACGGATACGGCATGACCGAGGTGCCGATGATCACGATGGGGGCGCCCGACGACTCGGCGGAGAACCTGGCGACGACGGAGGGGCGGCCGCCGGAGGGGATGGAGATCCGGCTCGCGGAGAACGGGGAGGTGCGGCTGCGCGGGGAGGCCGTCTGCCAGGGGTACCTGGACCCGGCGCAGTCGGCGGCGGCCTTCGACGCGGACGGGTTCCTCGTCACCGGCGACCTCGGGCATCTCACCGACACCGGCCATCTGGTGCTGACCGGCCGCCTCAAGGACGTCATCATCCGCAAGGGCGAGAACATCTCGGCCAAGGAGATCGAGGACCTGCTGCACCGGCATCCGGCCGTCCAGGACGTGGCGGTGATCGGGCTGCCGGACCGGGAGCGCGGGGAGCTGGTGTGCGCGGTCGTCGAACAGCCGCCGGAGGCCGACGCGCTGACGCTGCCGGACGTCACCGGCTGGCTGCGCGCGGAAGGGCTGTCCGTCCACAAACTGCCGGAGCGGTTGGAGGTGGTGGACGCCCTCCCGCGCAACGAGACCCTGCGGAAGGTGCTCAAGTACAGGCTGCGCGAACGCTATGCATGACCGCCGGCGCTCGCCGCCCTCGACCGGGTGACTCGGGTGACTACTCGGGCACGGTGAAGTAGCGCGCGAACGCGTTGACGACCTCGACCTCGTCCACCTTGCCGTCGGCGTCGGGGTCGAGGGTGGCGGCTGCCGCGGCGGCGACGTCCGCGGGGGCACCGAGGGCCTTGAGGACCCGGGCGGTCTCCTCGACCGTGGCCCTCCCGTCCCCGTCGGCGTCCGCGACGGCGAGGGCCGCGTGCAGGAAGGGGCGGGCGATCTCGGCGAAACGGTCGGGGTTGTCACGCAGCCGCTTGACCGCGCCGTTCACGAACTCGTCCCGGGTGATGCGCTGGTCGCCGTCCCGGTCCGCTATTCCGGCCATGCCCTGCCAGAAGGCCTCGGCGCCGCCGTACAGGGCCTGGCCCTTGTCCGAACGGGCGGTGGTGCCGAACTCGTTGAGAACCGCCTTGCTCGCCGCGCTGAAGTCCTCGCGGTCGATCCAGCCGTTGCCGTCCTGGTCGAAGGTGGCGAACCGGGCGGCGATCCTGCGCTCGTACTCGCTGCTGACCATGTCTCTTCGGGCCCGCCTTACGTCAAGTGGGGTGCGTCTCGGACGGAGCGTACGACGTCAGCGGCCCGGACGGAGCCGGAAAGCGGCGCTTGTACCAAGACTGCGGGAATTCCGGGACAACTGTGTGGCCGCCGGGACCCCGCCAAGTGGGACAACTCACACGTACGTACTGCTCATGGGAACGGTGCGGGGTCAGGCCGACAGGGGGTCAGCCTGCTCGTCCGCGTCCGGTGCGACCGCCGAGGGGACGTCCGGGTGGACGTCGAAGAGGCGGCGGACGCCGAGGGCGGCGAGGACGCGGTTGACGTGCGCGCCCTCGGCCGGTCCGCCGCCCGCGTGGCCGTCGGCGGGGAGGATCAGCCGGAGTCGTCCCCGGCAGGACCGCATCAGTCGGCGGGTGGCGACCAGTACGCCCACGCCGCTGGAGTCGCAGAAGACGACGGCGGAGAGGTCGAGGACGAGACTTCGGCGGCCGTCGGCCACCGCCTCGTGTACCCGCTGGCGGAGCACGGGCGACGTGACGAGATCCATCTCTCCGGACACGTGCAGCACGGCCCACTCGCCGTGCTCGCCGTCGGTCACTTCGAACGCCACCGCGATGCCTCTCAGTCGCCGAACCGGAAGCCACTGCACCGCTTCCTGCTGCGCGGCTGCCCCGCCGTCGTTCCATGAAACACCGGCGGGCCACCGAAAGCGCGGGGTAAGCGAGCCATTTCCAGGCCCTTTTCGGTGCGATTTCCATCGAGTACGGTCACATGTGATCGAAGATTGATCACGAATAGCTTCGCCATCGATCCGATGTGGACCCAAACGAGCCTCGCTCGGTTGGATTCGCGCAGATCAGGCGCCTCATATGGTCGTACAGGCATACGAAAGGCGGGCGGACGCCCACGTGGGCGGTGTGGAAACGGCTTACTCAGGAGGTGCATACCACCTCCGGCCTCGCGAGGGGCGCGCATTGCCATAAAGGGGCGTGCGCGGTCAGCGGTGCCGACTACATTCGGGACGGCGGTGCGCACAGGCTGGATTCGGCCCGGGAGCGGACCGCCCGCGGACCGGGAGCGGGTCGACGGCCGTCACGGCGCCCGATCGGCGGCCGACCGGGCGGTCATTCAGGAACGGCGCAGGTGAGAGCAGGGTGAGGGGCTGTATGGCGACGATGGACGCACCGCCCCGCTGGGACCGCAGGATGCAGCAGCGGCTGGCGCGCGGCGAGGCGGCGGCGCTCGGTGAGCTGTACGACCGGTTCGCGTCCCTCGTGCACGGGCTGGCCCACCGCGTCCTCGGCGACGAGCGGGGTGCCGACGGCATCACCCGCGAGGTGTTCCTGCAGCTCTGGGAGAACCCCGAGGAGTACGACCCCAAGCAGGGGCCGTTGCGGTCCTGGGTGGCGGCGCTGACCCACCGACTGGCCGTGCAGCGGCTGCGGGCCGACGAGACCGCCGCGCTCGCCCGGGGCGGCGAGGGCACTGCGGAAGACCTGGAACGCAAGGTCCACCAGGCGTCGGTGGCGGCCCGCGCGGACTACATCGTGCAGGCCATGCCCGCCCCGCTGCGGGCCGCTCTGGAGCTGGCCTATTTCCAACGCCGTGACTACCGCCAGACCGCCACCGACCTGGGCGTGACCGAGGACGAGGCCCGACGCCGCCTCCGCCTCGGCCTCCAGCTCCTCTCCACCGCCCACGACACACGCCCCTCCGGCGCCCCACCCGAACCCGGGCCCCTCACATGACCACCACACCGAGCCCGCACGGACCGAACGAGCCGGATGAGCCGAACAAGCCGGACGAGCCGGACGACGTGGAAAGCTCTGCCCCGGTCCGCCCGAGCGAATCAGGTGGGTCAGGTGGGTCAGGTGGTCCGGGTGAGCCGGGCGAGCCGGGCGAGCCGACCGGGCCGACCGGGCCCCGGGGTGGCGGTGACGAGCCGGCGAGGCCGCCCCGCATACCGCTGCCGCGCACCTCCGTGGAGGACACCGGAATGCCCCTGCCCGACGTCACGCCGGACCCCACCCCCGAGGCGCCCCCAAGGACCCCAC
>NZ_JARGEE010000462.1:0-6513 GCF_033794485.1 Streptomyces sp. MB09-02B | reverse complement strand
GGCCCCCTCCTCTCTACAATCCGCGAGCAGGTCCGGCCGACCCCCCACCCCACGGCCGCCGACCGCACGGCACCCGGCCGTACGCCGCCGAGACCTGGGCGTTCGGCCCATGACACCTGGGCGTAGGGCCCATGACGACGAAGGCAGTGGGACGCGATGAATGGGGTGGGCGGCGTGGACAACGCGCACGGACCGGACCGGGACGAGGCCGGCACGGGGACACCGCCGAACGTGTACCACCCCGTCGGCGCCCCCCACTCCACCCCGGCCTACGAGATCTTCGCGGACCCGGCCACCGCCCACGGCTGGCAGAACGCCTACGACGACACGGTCCAGCTCGACGAGGTCGTGCCGCCCGTCGATGCCCTCCCGGGCGCCGGGGGTGGTGCAGGGGCGGGCTCCACCGGCGGCCTGCCGCACGGGGAGAGCGCGCCGCACGGGGACGGCGCCCTTTACGAGGCCCGTGCGCCGTACGAGCCCGGCGCGCCGCACGGGGACGGGGCCCCCTACGAGGCCCGTACGCCGTTCGAGCGCGGCGCGCCGTACGACGACCGTGCGCCGTACGACGACCGTGCGCCGTACGACGTCAGCGCCCCTCACGACGGCCACGCGCCGGGCGACCGCGCACCTCACGACGACCACGCACCGCACACGCCGGCGCACTCGGAGGCGTACGACGGACCGGGCGGGCCGGAGGCTGCCGGAGCCGGAGCCGGAGCCGGAGCCGGAGCCGGAGCCGGAGCCGGGGTCGGGGCCGGGCGGCGGGCGCGGCCGGTCGACGGGCGGCGGAGCACGCTCGGTCGGCGCCGGGCCCGCAGGCGGAGGGCGTTGGTCGCGGGCGGGATCGGTGCCGCGGTGCTCGTCGGGGTCGCGGCGGCGGGGCTGGCCGGACTCGGCACCTCGGAGAAGGAGGGGCCCGGCACCCCGGAATCCAGCCGGTCGACCCCGGCCGCCGCCCGCTCCGGTGACGCGGACGCGGCCACCCCGTCGGCCGAGGCCCCCGGAGCGGGCGCCGTGACGTCTCCCGGAGCCCCCTCGCCCGACGCCTCCCCGTCCCCGTCCTCGGCCGCCACCACCGCCGAGCCCTCCGGCTCCGCGTCGCCCACCGCGAGCTCCGCGCCGTCGTCCACCGCCCCCTCCGCCACGGAGACCACGTCGTCCCGTGGCAACGGCAACGGCAACCAGGGCCGGGGTCAGGGCGCGACGAAGGACCCCAAGTAGCCACGGGGCGCCCCCTCTCCACTCCGCCACCCTCAACCCCTCGCCCCCTGGCCGAAGATCGCGCGGCCGGAACCAACTCCTTGCTCGTCCTCCACATCGCCCTCACAATGCGCATGACAAACTGCGGTGGCCGGAAGATCTTCTGCCACCACGCAGCCCAATAGCTGTAGTGAGGGGACCCCCACATGAGAAAGCCTCTCGTTGCCTCGCTGTTCGCCCTGGTGATCACCGGGGCCGGCGCGGCACCGGCGGTCGCGGCGCCGGAAGCGGCGGCGCCCGGGAAGTCGGCGGACGCGGCCGTGAAGACCGTGGTCGGCGATGTCGTCGACACGGCGAACAAGACCGTCGCCGACCTCGCGACCCCCGCCCCGGCGGTCCAGGCCGTCAACTTCGCCGGCACCGTCTCGCTCAGCAACTGTTCCGGCTCGGTCGTCCGGATGCCCGACTCCGAGGACAACGACCCGGCGCTGGTGATGACCAACGGCCACTGTCTGGAGACCGGCTTCCCGACCCCCGGACAGGTCATCGTCGACCGGGCCTCCACCCGCACCTTCGGCCTGCTCAACTCCGCCGGCACCCGCGTCGGCACCCTGCGCGCCAACAAGATCGCGTACGGCACGATGACCGACACGGACATGGCGGTGTACCAGCTCACCACCACGTACGCGCAGATCAAGAGCACGTACGGCATCGACGCGCTCGTCTACGACACGACCCGCCCGACCGCCGGCACCGACATCAGCGTCGTCTCCGGGTACTGGAAGCGGATCTACAGCTGCGACGTCGACGGGTTCGCGTACCGCCTGAAGGAGGGTGACTGGACATGGAAGGACTCCATCCGTTACACCTCCGCCTGCAACACCATCGGCGGCACCTCGGGCTCCCCGGTGGTCAACGTCGCCACCAACAAGGTCGTCGGCGTCAACAACACGGGCAACGAGAGCGGTGAGCGCTGCACCGTCAACAACCCCTGCGAGGTCGACGCGAACGGCACCGTGACCGTCCGCCGGGGCATCAACTACGCCCAGCAGACCTGGCACGTCCCCGCCTGCTTCGGCGTGGACAACAAGCTCGACCTCTCGGCCGCGGGCTGCGTGCTCCCCAAGCCGTAGCGCTCCGCTCGGGGGGCGTGAGGGCTACCGGGTCCCTGGGGTCGTTCTTCGGCCGCGGACCGGTGGGGCTTCTCGCGCAGTTCCCCGCGCCCCCTACGGTGCCGCCGTCCTCCGGACCGACCGGCCCGCCAGTACGTCCGTCCGATGGCCGTCCTCGATGACGAAGCGGCCGTCGATCAGGACGTACGGGATGCCGGTGGGCAGGGTGCGCGGCGCCTCGTAGGTCGATCCGGCGGCCACGGTCGCCGGGTCGAGGAGGACCAGGTCGGCGCGGTAGCCCTCGCGGACGAGTCCCCGGTCCGCGAGGCGCAGCCGCGCGGCGGGACGTGAGGTGAGATGGGCGACGCACTCCTCCAGGGAGAGCACGCCCAACTCCCTCACGTACCGGCCGAGATAGTGCGGGAACGTCCCGTACGCCCGCGGATGCGGCTTGTCCCCGCGCAGGATGCCGTCGGAGCCGCCGGTGTGCACGCGGTGGCGCATGATGGCCCGCACGTTCTCCTCGTGCCCGACGTGCTGGAGGACCGTGGAACCGAGCCGGTCCTCGACGAGCAGCCGGCGGGCGGTCACCCAGGGCTCCTCACCGCGCGCCTCGGCCGACGCGGCGACCGTCCGGCCCACGTACGAGGACAGCGCCGGTTCGGTGACTCCGGAGATCTCGATGGTGTCCCACGCGATGGGCACGCCGTGGCAGCCGTCGGCGCCGACGACCTCCATGTGGTGCCGGACGCGCCCGGCCGTGTCGTCGTCCGCCAGCCGCGCGAGGATCGCCTCCGGCCCGCCCTCGCCCGCCCAGCTCGGCAGCATCGCGACGAGGGTCGTGCAGCCGGGGGTGTAGGGATAGGTGTCGAGCGAGATGTCCGCGCCGGTCGCGAGCGCCTCGTCGAGGAGGGCGAGGAGTTCCGGCGCACGCCCCTCGTTCACGCCGAAGTTCATGGTGGCGTGGGCCAGGTGCAGGGCACAGCCCGCCTCGCGGGTCAGGGTGACCATCTCCTCGTACGCCCGGAGCGCGCCCGCGCCGTACGAGCGGTGGTGCGGGCAGTAGTAGCCGTCGTACGAGGCCACCACCCGGCACAGCTCGGTGAGTTCGGCGTCCTTCGCGTACATGCCGGGGGTGTACGTCAGCCCCGACGACATCCCGACCGCGCCCTCCCTGAGCCCCGCCGCCACCAACTCCCGCATACGGCCCAGCTCTTCGGGCGTCGCCTCCCGGTCCTCCCAGCCCACGGCGAGCATCCGGACCGTCCCTTGCGGCACGAGGTACGCGGCGTTCACGGCGATCCCCTCGCCCCCGAAGCCGTGGTCGAGCCGGTCCAGGTACTCGCCGACCGAGCGCCAGGTGAAGTCGATGTCCTCGCCGTAGCCGTTCCAACCGGTGATCGCGCGGCGGACCTCCTCCAGGGTGCGGTCGTCGACGGGCGCGTACGACAGTCCGTCCTGGCCGACGACCTCCAGGGTCACCCCCTGGGCCGCCTTCGCGGTGTGCTCGGGGTCCCGCAGGAGCGCGAGGTCGCTGTGGGCGTGCATGTCGATGAAGCCGGGGGCCAGGACCAGGCCCTCGGCGTCGATCTCCCGCCGGGCCCTCGGCCGCTGGCACCCGGCCGCGGCCGCCTCCTTGACGATCGACGTGATCCGGCCGTCCGCCACGACCACGTCGGCGCGGTAGGAGGGGTCGCCGGAGCCGTCCACGACCTCGGCGTCACGGAAGACCAGTTCGTCCATGCGCGATACCCGTTCGTCCATGCGGGTCACCTTTCAGGACTCGGCGGCCGGGCTCAGGACTTGGCGGCCGGGCTCAGAAGTCGGCGGCCGGGCTCAGAAGTACGTACGGACGTAGTCCGTCACGGTCCCGTCCGCCTCCACCACCGGAATCAGCTTCCACTTGTCGAACGACGTGCACGGATGCGACAGCCCCAGACCCACCCAGTCACCGACCTCCAGCTCCGCGCCGGACTCCGTGCGCAGCCACGCGTGCTGGTCGGACAGCCCCGTCACCGTGATCCCGGCGGCCTCGCGGACCGCACCCGTGCCCGCGTCCCGCACCACCTCCGCCGACGGCAGACCGAGGTCGTACGCGGCGTCGCGCTTGCCCGCGTTGACGAAGGCCTGCTCGGGGGTGGGGCGGGAGACGACCTGGGCCCAGAGCCGGAAGGCCGGCTCCAGGGCGCCCTCCTCGGGGATCCGGTTGAAGGGGGTGATCCGGCGGTAGTGCCCGGCGTCGTGCGAGACGTACGCACCGGACCGCAGCAACTTCAGTACGGGCACGGACAGTTCGGGCAGCTCGGCGAAGACCTCGGCCACCGTGTCGAACCAGGCGCTGCCGCCCGCGCTGACGATCACCTCGTCCAGGCCCGCGAACCGGCCCGCCTTGTCGAAGTCGACGGCCAGCGCGGTGAGCCGGCGCAGCCACGCCGCCACCCGCTCCGGGGTCGCCTCGGGCACCTCGCCCTCGTACCCGGCGACCCCGACCAGACGCAGCGTGTCGACCCCGGCCACCGCGTCCGCGACCACCGCGCACTCGGCCTCCGTGCGCACGCCGGTCCGCGCGCCCTCGCCGGCGCCCAGCTCCACGACGACGTCCACGGGACGCGCCGGGCGCGCGGCACCCCGTAGCGCGGCGTCCATCAGCTCCACGCCGCGCACCGAGTCGACGTAACAGACGATCCGGAAGTCCGGGTCGGCCGTCAGCTCGCCGGCGATCCAGCGCAGGGCGGCCGGGTCGACGACCTCGTTGGCCAGGAAGACCCGCGCGATCCCGAACTCCCGTGCCACGCGCACCTGGTGGGGCACGGCGAGGGTGATGCCCCACGCGCCGCGCTCGATCTGCCGCCGGAACAGCTCCGGCGCCATGGACGTCTTGCCGTGCGGGGCGAAGGCGAGGCCGTGGCGCGCCGCATAGGCCTCCATCAGCGCCAGGTTGTGCTCCAGGTGCTCGGCGGAGAGGGCGAGCACGGGGGTGGTGAAACCACCGGTGAACAGGTTCCGCCGCTCTGCGGCCAGCTCGGCCACCGTCAGGCCGTCGGCGTCCGGCGGCAGTCCCTTGAAGCGGTGGTCGACGAGCTCCTCCGCCGGCCGGGCAGACGCTTCGCCGCTCTCGACACCCATGGGGCCTCCCTGACGAGGTGTGTTGCACCCTATGCAACGTCCATTGCGTATATCGCTCATCCCTATCTAATATCCGAGCCGGCGCCGGGTCAACGGTGCCGCCCCGCCCCAGCCGACGCGACGAGGAGCCCTCACCATCGTGCCCTCCGACGGACTCCGTTCCCCCGACGTCGCCGCTTCCCACGTCGCCGCTTCCGACGCTGCCGCTTCCGACGTCGTCGATGTCGTCGCGCTCGGCGAGTCCATGGTCACCTTCCTGCCCACCCGCCCCGGGCGCCTCGCCGACGTCCCCTCCTTCGACCGGGCCATCGGCGGCGCCGAGTCCAACGTGGCCTGCGTGCTGGCCGCAGCCGGCCACACGGCGCGCTGGGTCAGCCGGGTCGGAGAGGACGGCTTCGGCGACCACCTGGTGGAGGAGATCGGCTCCTACGGCGTCGACGTGACCTCGGTGCGCCGCGACCCCGCCCGCCCGACGGGCGTGTACTTCCGCACGGCGGGCGACCGCGCCACGGACGCCCACGAAGTCGCCTACTACCGCGCCGGTTCGGCCGCCTCGGCGATGTCGACGAGGACCGTGGACCTCGCCGCGGTACGCGCGGGACGCGTCCTGCACCTCTCCGGCATCACGGCGGCCCTGTCCGACGACTGCCTGCGCCTGCTCCGCGACCTGACGGCCCCCCGCCCCGCCCACCGCCCCCTGGTCTCCTTCGACGTCAACCACCGCCCGGGCCTCTGGAGTGACACCGAGGGCCCGCACGTCCTCCTCGAACTGGCCCGCCGCGCCGACATCGTCTTCGTCGGCGAGGACGAGGCCCAGCAGGCCTGGGGCGTCACCGGCGGACCCACAGCGATCCGCACACTCCTGCCGGAGCCGACCACCCTCGTGGTGAAACAAGGAGCGCGCGGAGCCACCCTGTTCGCACGCACGCCCCCACGCCCGGACCGGCCGCGCTCGGACGGAAGGGGGCGTGTCGGGGGGTGTCCGCCCGCAGCGGCCGGCGTCCACCACCGGGCACTTCCCCACCCGACGGCGCCCGCCGGACCGAGGACGGAGCCCCCCCGGCACGTCCCCGAC
>NZ_JARGEE010000461.1:0-6519 GCF_033794485.1 Streptomyces sp. MB09-02B | reverse complement strand
CTCGGGGGCTTGGAGATGTGTATCAGAGAAAGGTGGGAGAGCCCGCCGGCTTCCACCGCCGGGAGCCGGCGGGCTCTCCCACCCCATGGGAGCCCCGCTCCCACCGCCGGAAGTCCCCCAGCTGCCGGCTCCGGGAGCCCGCCGGCTCCCGATACCGGGAGCCGGTCTCCCACCGGGAGCCCGAGGGCTCCCACCCGGGAACCCGCCGGTTCCCACCCCTTGGGAGACCTTCTCCCGAATTCCCCCGGACGTGAGCCGCACGCCGGAACAGCGAGCCGACGACGTCGTCGACGAGGAGGGCAGCCGTGGCCAGCACCACTCATACGGCACCTACCGCACCCGCCAAGCGGGACCGCACCCACTACCTGTACATCGCCGTGATCGTGGCTGTGGCTCTCGGCATCGCCGTGGGTCTCATCGCCCCCGACTTCGCCGTCGAGCTGAAGCCCATCGGCACCGGCTTCGTGAACCTGATCAAGATGATGATCTCGCCGATCATCTTCTGCACGATCGTGCTGGGCATCGGCTCCGTACGGAAGGCCGCCAAGGTCGGCGCCGTGGGCGGTATCGCCCTCGCCTACTTCACGGCGATGTCGCTGGTCGCCCTCGGTATCGGCCTGGTCGTCGGCAACATCGTGGAGCCGGGCACCGGCCTCGCGGTCACCGACGCGATCAAGGAGACCGGTCAGGCGCAGGTGTCGGCGGAGGCCAAGGACACCACCGAGTTCCTGCTGGGCATCATCCCGACGACCATCGTCTCCGCCTTCACCGGCGGCGAGGTCCTCCAGACGTTGCTCGTCGCCCTGTTCGCCGGCTTCGCGCTCCAGGCCATGGGCGACTCCGGTCAGCCGATCCTGCGCGGTGTCGAGCACATCCAGCGCCTCGTCTTCCGCATCCTCGCGATGGTGATGTGGGCCGCCCCGATCGGTGCCTTCGGCGCGATCGCGGCCGTGACCGGTTCTGCGGGCCTCGACGCCCTGAAGAGCCTCGCCGTGCTGATGCTCGGCTTCTACATCACCTGCTTCCTCTTCGTCTTCATCGTGCTCGGCGCGCTGCTGCGGGTCGTCGCGGGCATGAACATCTTCACGCTCTTCAAGTACCTGGGCCGTGAGTTCCTGCTGATCCTGTCCACCTCCTCCTCCGAGTCCGCGCTGCCGCGCCTCATCGCGAAGATGGAGCACCTGGGCGTCAGCAAGCCCGTCGTCGGCATCACCGTCCCGACCGGCTACTCCTTCAACCTCGACGGCACCATGATCTACATGACCATGGCGTCCCTGTTCATCGCCGACGCCATGGGTACGCCGATGTCGGTCGGGGAGCAGATCCCGCTGCTGCTCTTCCTCCTGGTCGCCTCCAAGGGCGCGGCGGGTGTCACCGGTGCGGGTCTCGCCACCCTCGCGGGCGGCCTCCAGTCCCACAAGCCGGCCCTGGTGGACGGTATCGGCCTCATCGTCGGCATCGACCGCTTCATGAGCGAGGCCCGCGCCCTGACGAACTTCGCGGGCAACGCCGTCGCCACGGTCCTCATCGGTACGTGGACCAAGGAGATCGACAAGGAGCGGGTCAACGAGGTCCTCGCCGGGAACGCCCCGTTCGACGAGGCGACGCTGCTGGACGACGGCCACGGGTCGGCTGCGCCGGCTGCGGCCGCCGAGCCGGAGGGCGAGAAGGAGCTGGCCAAGGCGTAGGCCTTCCCGAGAAGGCGCCCCAAGACTCCGTACGGCCGGGTCCTCCCCCCGTAGACCCGGCCGTACGGACACCAGGCGGAACAACTGAACAACTCCAAGAACCACCGAGTGGCCAGGTCCTCCCCCTATAGACCTGGCCACTCGGCCTTTTCTGACGGGGCGCGTTTGCCTTGACGTCCGCGTCAAGGAATACCGTCCTCGTATGCGCATCGGGGAGCTGGCGGAACGGGCCGGGACGACGACACGGGCGTTGCGGTACTACGAGGCGCGGGGGCTGTTGCCCGCGCGGCGGGCCGGGAACGGATACCGGACGTACGACGAGGCGGATCTGAGGCTGCTGCGGCAGATCCGGACCTTGCAGGACTTCGGGTTCGACCTGGAGGAGACGCGGCCGTTCGTGGAGTGTCTGCGGGCGGGCCATCCGGAGGGTGACTCGTGCCCGGCGTCGCTGGCGGTCTACCGGCGGAAGCTGGACGAACTCGACGCGCTGATCGGCGAGTTGGCGGCGGTGCGGGCGTCGGTCGGCGAGCAGTTGGCGCGGGCCGAGCGGGCGCGGGAGCGGCTGGCGGCCGAGGCGGAGGCTCCGGGGGGTCCGGAGCCCGCGTGTGAACTGGGAGGCGGGGACCTGTGATCAGGGCTGCGGGTGTCGCAGAAGTGACGGACGCGGACTTCGAGGCGGAGGTGATCGGGGCGGAGCTCCCGGTGCTGGTGGAGTTCACGGCCGACTGGTGTCCGCCGTGCCGGCAGATGGGGCCGGTGCTGAGCGCGCTCGCGGCGGAGGAGGGGCAGCGGCTGAAGGTGGTGCAGCTGGACGTGGACACCAATCCGGAGACCACCCTCGCGTACCAGGTGCTCTCGATGCCGACGTTCCTGGTGTTCAAGGGCGGTGAGCCGCTGAAGGCCATGGTCGGCGCGCGGCCGAAGAGCCGGCTGCTGGCGGAACTGGACGACGTGCTCTGACATCGGCAGGAGAAGAAAAACCCCCGAGCGCAGTAGTAATTGCGCTCGGGGGTTTTCTCTGCGTATATTGAATAGTTCGCGACTTCGGAGATATCGGGTCGCAAAGAAGTTCAGTGAACACAGTATATCCGGGCGGGAGTGGAATTGTCAAACACCGGCTTTTCGCATGATTCACACGATGATGAATTGCGGCGCGAGCAGGAATTCATCGACGGGGTGTACGCCCGCGTGGACGCCCTGCGCGGTGAGACCGAGGGCTCCGTCACGGACGCGCTCGCCCAGGGCAACACACCCATGCAGGCCCGTCTGGAGCGGGACATCCTGGTCGCCGAGCGGTCGGGGCTGCTGGCCGCGCTGAACGCCGTCGACGGTTCGCTCTGCTTCGGCCGGCTCGACCTCGCCGACGGAGCCGTCCACCACATCGGCCGCATCGGGCTGCGCGAGGACGACACCGAGCGCACCCCGATCCTGATCGACTGGCGCGCCGACGTCGCCCGGCCCTTCTACCTCGCCACCGGCCACACCCCGATGGGGCTGCGCCGCCGCCGGCACCTCACCACCGAGGGCCGCAAGGTGACCGCCCTGCACGACGAGATCCTCGACCTCGGTGACGAGACCCGCACCGGCTACGAGGACCCCACCGGCGACGCCGTCCTGCTGGCCGCCCTCGACTCCGCCCGCACCGGCCGCATGGGCGACATCGTGCAGACCATCCAGGCCGAACAGGACCGCGTCATCCGCGCCCCGCACCAGGGCGTGATGGTCGTGGAGGGCGGCCCCGGCACGGGCAAGACCGCCGTCGCCCTGCACCGGGCCGCCTACCTCCTCTACGAGCAGCGCGAACTGCTCGCCAAGCGCGCCGTCCTCGTCGTCGGGCCCAACCCGGCCTTCCTCGGCTACATCGGCGAGGTGCTGCCGTCGCTGGGCGAGACGGGTGTGCTGCTGGCCACGGTCGGCGAACTGTTCCCCGGCGTCCGGGCCACCGCCACCGACACCCCGGCCGCCGCCCGGGTGAAGGGGAGCGCCGCCATGGCCGACGTCCTCGCGGCCGTCGTACGGGACCGGCAGGCGCTGCCCGACCCGGTGCTCGCCATCGAGCACGACCGCGAGATCCTCATGCTCGACGACGACCTCGTACGGGTCGCCCGCGACCGCACCCGCGAGGCGAAGCTCCCGCACAACGTGGCCCGCGAGCACTTCGAGGGCTACATCCTCAACACCCTCACGGAGATGGTCGCCGAACGCATCGGCACCGACCCGTACGACGGCAGCAACCTCCTCGACGCCAGTGACATCACCCAGATCCGCGACGAGTTGGCCGAGAACCCCGAGGTCTGGTCCGCCATCGGCCGGCTCTGGCCCCGGATCACCCCGCGCCGGCTGATCGCCGACTTCCTCGCCGAGCCGGACGCCTACCTGCCGGAGGCGGACGCCGACGCCGTACGCCGCCCGGTCACGCGCGCGTGGACGGTCGCCGACGTGCCGCTGCTTGACGAGGCCGCCGAACTGCTGGGCGAGGACGACCGGCCGGCGCGGGCCCGCGCCGAGCGCGAGCGGGAGACCCAGATCGCGTACGCGCAGGGCGTGCTGGAGGTGTCGTACGCGTCCCGGACCTACGAGTTCGAGGACAGGGAGGACATCGATCCCGACGGCGACGGCTCGGAGGTGCTGTCCGCGCACGACATCATCGACGCCGAGCGGTTCGCCGAGCGGCACGAGGAGGACGACCACCGCAGCGCGGCCGAGCGGGCGGCGGCCGACCGGACCTGGGCGTTCGGGCACATCATCGTCGACGAGGCGCAGGAGCTGTCGCCGATGGCCTGGCGGCTGCTGATGCGCCGCTCGCCGACCCGCTCCATGACCCTGGTCGGCGACCCGGCGCAGACAGCCGAGGCCGCGGGCGTCGGCTCCTGGGCCGACATCCTCGCCCCGTACGTCCAGGACCGCTGGGAGCACACCCGGCTCGGCGTCAACTACCGCACCCCCGCCGAGATCATGGCGGTCGCGGCCGGTGTCGTCCGCGCCGAGCGGCCGGACTTCGAACCGCCGAGCTCCGTACGGTCCACGGGCGTACGGCCCTGGGCGCGCCGCGCGGCGGCGGGGGAACTGCCCGCCGAGGTGGCCGAGGCGGTCGCCGAACTGACGCCCGCCGAGGGACGCCTCGCCGTGATCGCGCCGCGCGAGCTGCACCGGGCGCTGGCCGCCCGGCTGGACGACGTGACGGCGGGCGCGGAGCCCGACCTGACACGGACCGTCGTCCTCCTCGACCCCCGGCAGGCCAAGGGCCTGGAGTTCGACTCCGTCCTCGTCGTGGAGCCCGGGAGGTTCGGCACGAGCGATCTGTACGTGGCGCTGACGCGGGCGACGCAGGCGCTCGGTGTCGTGCACGCGGAACAACTGCCGAAGGCACTGGCGGAGTTGCCGACCCTGGCCTGAAGTGGGCGGGGGTGCCGCACTGGCGGGTACCGGGCAGGTGGCACCCCCGCCACCGTCACCACTGGTGCATCGGGGATCACCAAGCCGTAACAGTTGGCGTCATCGTCACTGCTCGTACACGGTTCATGCGGTATGCGTGTCGGCATGGAAACACATCCGTTCGCGGCCGCTCCGGCCGGCGGCCCCGGCCTGGAATCGCTGCCCGTGCAGCCGTTGCTGACCTCGGAGTTCGACCGGGACCCGGGCAGTGTCTACGAGCGACTGCGGAGCACCTACGGCCCCGTGGCACCCGTGGGGCTGATGGGGGTGCCGGCGTGGCTGGTTCTCGACTACCGCGAGGTGCTGGAGGTCCTGCGCAACGAGAGCGTGTGGCGGCGCGACGTACGCCACTGGCGTGCGCGGGCGGAGGGACGGCTGCCGAAGGACTGGCCGCTGCTCGCCGGGTACGAGGTCCGGCAGACGATGTTCTTCGACGACGAGGAGCACCGGCACGCACGGCTGAGCTACCACTCGGCGATGCGGCCCTTCCAGGACGGGCACTCGCCCGAGGGCTGGGAGCTGCGGGCGGCCGTCGCGCGCTACGCCGACGAACTGATCGCCGTGCTCGCCGCCGAGTCCGGGACCACCGGGTTCGCCGACCTCGCGGCGCAGTACACCCGGCCGCTGCTGCTCATGGTGACGACCAAGCTGTTCGGGTGTCCCGTCGACCTCGGCGACGAGATGGTCATGGACCTGTGGCGGATGCTGGACGGCGGGCCGGACGCGGGGCCGGCGACCGGGCGGGCGCTGGGGGCGATGACCCGGCTGGCCGCGCACCGGCGGTCCCGGCCCGGGGAGGACCTGACCTCCTACATGCTGCTGTCCGACCCGTCGCTCAGCGACGAGCAGCTCGGCCGTGAGCTGTTCATGAACGCGGTCTATCTCAACGACATCACCGGGAACATGGTCTGCAACACGCTGCTCGAGGTGTTGCGGGGGAACACGACCGTGCGGCGGAGCCTGTCCGACGGGCAGCTCGGGGAGACCGTGAACCGGGCCGCGCTGGCGAATCCGCCGACGGCCAATCTGTGCTTCCGGTTCGCGGCGCGTGATGTGCGGCTCGGGAACTTCCTGATCCGGGCCGGGGACATCGTGTCGCCGTCCGTCGCCGCGGCGCACCAGGATCTGTTGAAGATCGGCTCCTCGCACCTCGTGGACTCCGCGGTCAGTACGCGGGCGCATCTGGCGTGGGGGGCCGGGCCGCACCAGTGTCCCAGCGCCGCGCGGGAGTTGGCGGGGACGATCGTCACGACCGCGGTGGGGCGGATCTTCGAGCACTTCAGCCGGGCGGAGCTGACGCTGCCGCCGGATCAGTTGCCGTGGCGGTCGGGGCCTGTGGTGCGGGGGTTGAAGTTGTTGCCGGTGCGTTATGAACTGGCGGGGCACAGTTCGGTGC
>NZ_JARGEE010000460.1:0-6533 GCF_033794485.1 Streptomyces sp. MB09-02B | reverse complement strand
CCCCACCGCCACCACCGGATTTCCACGGGCCCCGGCCCCCCGGCTAACCTCCTGCCATCACCCGATCCCGGCAGGAGTACGAGAAGCCATGGCGAACGCACCGGTCCAGCGCATGTCCCAGTTGATGGCGAAGACGCTGCGCGACGACCCCGCGGACGCCGAGGTGCTCAGCCACAAGCTCCTCGTCCGCGCCGGTTACGTCCGCCGCACGGCCGCCGGCGTGTGGACCTGGCTGCCGCTCGGCAAGAAGGTCCTCGCCAACGTGGAGCGCATCGTCCGCGAGGAGATGGACGCGATCGGCGCCCAGGAGGTGCTGCTCCCCGCGCTGCTGCCGAAGGAGCCGTACGAGGCGACGGGCCGCTGGGACGAGTACGGCCCGGAGCTGTTCCGCCTGAAGGACCGCAAGGGCGGCGACTACCTCCTCGGCCCCACCCACGAGGAGATCTTCACGCTGATCGTGAAGGACCAGGCGTCCTCCTACAAGGACCTGCCGGTGATCCTCTACCAGATCCAGACCAAGTTCCGTGACGAGGCCCGCCCCCGCGCCGGCATCCTGCGCGGCCGCGAGTTCCTGATGAAGGACTCGTACTCCTTCGACACCGAGGACGAGGGCCTCGCCCAGTCGTACGCCCTGCACCGCCAGGCGTACCAGAAGGTGTTCGAGCGCCTCGGCCTCGACTACCGCATCTGCGCCGCCACGGCGGGCGCGATGGGCGGCTCCAAGTCGGAGGAGTTCCTCGCCCCGGCCGGTGCCGGCGAGGACACCTTCGCGGACTGCCCGGCGTGCGACTTCGCGGCCAACACCGAGGCGATCACGTTCGAGTTGAAGCCGGTGGACGCCGACGGTGTACCCGCTCTCGAAGAGATCCCCACCCCGGACACCCCGACCATCGAGACCCTCGCCGCGCACCTCGGCGTCGAGGCCTCCGCCACCCTGAAGAACCTCCTCGTGAAGGTCGACGGCGAGATCGTCGCCGTCGGCGTCCCCGGCGACCGCGAGGTCGACATGGGCAAGGTCGAGGCCCACTTCGCCCCGGCCGTCGTCGAGATGGTCACCGAGGCGGACTTCGCCGGCCGCCCCGACCTGGTCCGCGGCTACGTCGGACCGCAGGGCCTCGGCGAGAAGGTCACCTACATCGCCGACCCGCGCGTCGCCCCGGGCACTTCCTGGATCACCGGCGCCAACAAGCCCGGCACGCACGCCAAGAACGTCGTCGCGGGCCGTGACTTCGAGGTCGGCGAGTACGTCGACGTCGTGGTGGTCCAGGAGGGCGACCCCTGCCCCAACTGCGGCACCGGCCTCAAGCTGGACCGCGCCATCGAGATCGGCCACATCTTCCAGCTCGGCCGCAAGTACGCCGACGCCCTCAAGCTCGACGTCCTCGGCCAGAACGGCAAGCCCGTCCGCGTCACCATGGGCTCCTACGGCATCGGCGTCTCCCGCGCGGTCGCCGCCCTCGCCGAGCAGTCCGCCGACGACAAGGGCCTGTGCTGGCCCGCCGAGGTCGCCCCGGCCGACGTCCACGTCGTCGCCGCGGGCAAGGCCCTGCAGACCGAACTGGCCCTCGACGTCTCCGAGAAGCTGCGGGCGGCCGGCCTCCGCGTCCTGGTCGACGACCGCGCGGGTGTCTCCCCGGGCGTGAAGTTCACCGACTCCGAGCTGATCGGCGTACCGAAGATCCTGGTCGCCGGCCGCCGCTCCGCCGAGGGCGTCCTGGAGCTGAAGGACCGCCGCACCGGTGAGCGCGAGGAGCTGACGGTGGACGAGGCGATCGCCCGCCTGACCACCGCCTGACCGCCGCCTGAACGAACCGCTGAGCATCCGGGTTCTCCGGACCGTTCCCCGACCTTGGGACGTGAAAGAACGTCACCACGGTCGGGGAACGGTCATGTCGCGAACGCCGGGTGATGTGACGGGGTGGCGGGAGCGGTGACCCCGTCAGGCCTTCGGGGAACCGCGCGACCAGCCACAGCCCGACCCGCAGCCGCAAGCAGCCCACAGCCACACAGCCACACAGCCACACAGCCACAGCCAAGCAGGCCACCGCCTGACCGCGCCCTACAGCCACCCCGCGAACTCCAGCAACAACTCCGCGTCCCGCGGCCGTCCCACCCGCCGAGCCCGAACCCCCGACTCCACGGCCCGGAACAGCGTCCACCCCCGCAACCGCTCCTGATCCACATCCAGCGACTCGGCGAGCTTCCTCACCCGCCGCCGGGTGATCGCCGCCCCCGAGGGCGAGGCGATCAGATCCTCCACCCGATCCCGTACCAGCCGGGCCAGATCGAACGCGCACTCGCCCACCACCGGATCCGGCCCCACCGCCAGCCACGGCAGCCGCTCCCCGGCCAGCACCTTGCTCTGCCGGAACGTCCCGTGCAGCAACCGCTCCTCGAGCGCGGAATCCAGGAGCTCCGCACGGACCCCGAGAGCCGCGTCGACCAACCCCCGCACCTCGGAGTCCGCCTCGGCGCCCACCCGCATGGCCTCAGCCTGTCGCCCCGTCCGCTCGGCCACGGTCTCGAACACATGCGCCCCGGGCGGCTCGACCCACAGCCGACGCAGGGTCGCCGCGGCCTCCAGCAGCGCCTTCGCCTCGGGGAGCGACCGTACCGACAGATCGGGGTGCAGCCGCTCCAGCAGGAGTACGCCGTGACTGTCCCCGGGGTTCAGCAACTGGACGGCCCCCCGCCCGTCCCAGTGCGCGAGCGCGGCCCGCTCGCCCTCCGGCCGGGCCCGCTCGGGTGCCAGCTTGAGCACGGCGGGCGTGTTGTCGATGAGCCGCACCAGCAGCACCAGACTGCTCCGGCCACCCGGGGCCTGTACCCGTTCGACGCTCAACTCGCGTAGATTCACGGCCTGTTGGGCCAGTTCGGGGAGTCTTTCCAGCCACTCTCCGACCCCGTCCCCGCCGTCCGGCCGTCGGGTCTCGGCGAGCGCTCGCACCAGCCGCTGCGGCGGTTCGAAGTCCTCGAAAGCCATGCGAGCCATGTGCGAGTCGTTCCCTTCCGGAGCGTGATCAGGGCCGTGATCAGGTGTGCGGTGTCGCCGACGGGCCGGCGGCGGCCGTCCGCTCGGCGAGACCAGGGAAGGCTACGCTTCCGCCCCGCCATCGCACCGCCCGCACCGCCGCCTCCCGCAGCGCCTCCGCGGCCGTGGCGCGCCGGTCACCCTCGGCCGCCCGCACGAGATCGGAGTACACGCCGGCCACCCGCTCCTCCAGCTCGACGGCGAGCCGCACGGCGGACTCGGAATCGGCCACCTGGAAGGGCAACACGTACCCGGCGGCCGCCACGGCGGGCTTGCCGCCCAGGTCCCGTACGGCCCGCGTGAGCTCGTCCCGGCGGGCCCGGTGCGCGTCGTACGCCTCCCGGGCCTCGCGCTGCCGTGCCTCACCGATCTTGCCGCCGACGACGCCGTAGCCGTACACGGCGGCGTGCTCGGCCCCGAGCGCCGCCTGTACCGCCTTCAGCTCCCCGCTGCTCACTTCGCACCCTCCGTCAACACGTACGCGTGCCCGGCACCCGCCGCCGCCACCGAGGCCATCAGCCGCGCGACTTCGCCCGGTACCCGCAGCAACGCCTTGGCCCGCTTGTCGGCGAGTGCCCGCTCGGCGGTGGCGAGTTCGGTGAGGGCGGCCCCGGGATCGTCCGGCACGGGGGCGGACGAAGCAGAGGCGGAGGAGGACGGCGAACCGGACGAGGCCGGCGCATCCGACGGGGAGGGCGAACCCGACGGGGAAGCGCTCGCCCTGCCCGCGCCCGCCCCCTTCACGCCCCCGAACGCCCCGGCGTGCCGTACGACCTCCGCCCGCAGCGGCGAAAGCAGCGTGGCCAGATCCGGATGGGCGGCGATCACGAGGTCGTAGCGCTCCGCGAGCCCCTCGCTGTCCCGCGCCACGCGCGCGCGTGCCCGCTCCACCTCCGACGCACCGCTCCCGCCGTCGGACCCCTCACCACCGGACGAGCACCCCGCGAGCAGCCCCGCACCGGCGGCCCCGACGAGCAAACTCCTTCTGCGCGGCCCCGACGGGGCACGCGACGACAGGCTGAACGACACAGCAGACGTCCTCGGGGGGTCGTACGAACAAAGAAGCGGTGCGATCACCGTACCCGTGAAACGCGCCGTGCCCCGCTAGGGGCGCGGGGAACTCGTGGACGGCAACACCCCAGCGGAGCGGCTACCCTTTGACCTGACACGCGCCCTACCCACAACAGCACACGCGGCCGAGGAGTCACCCGGATGAGCACCACCCAGAGCGAGAGGCTGCGAGAACTGCTGGAACCGCTCGTACGCTCCCAGGGCCTCGATCTCGAAGAGATCGCAGTGGACTCGGTCGGACGCAAGCGGGTGCTGCGGGTGGTCGTCGACTCGGACGAGGGCGCGGATCTGGACGCGGTCGCCGACGTCAGCCGCGCGCTCTCGGCCAAGCTGGACGAGACGGACGCGATGGGCCAGGCGGAGTACACCCTGGAAGTCGGTACGCCGGGCGCGGAGCGCGCCCTCACCGAGCACCGTCACTATCGCCGTGCCGTGGACCGTCTGGTGAAGTTCGCGCTCCGCGAGGACGGGGAACTGATCGCCAGAATCCTGACCGTGGACGACGACGGCCTCGACCTCGAAGTGCCCGGAGTGAAGGGCCGCAAGGCCACCACGCGCCGGCTCGCCTTCGCGGAGATCGACAGGGCCCGCGTCCAGGTCGAGTTCAACCGCAAGGACAAGAAGGACCAGAAGGACATGACGGAAGAGGAGGAGGCGTAGCCGTGGACATCGACATGAGTGCCCTCAGGGGCTTGGTGCGGGAGAAGGAGATCTCCTTCGACCTGCTCGTCGAGGCGATCGAGGCGGCCCTCCTCATCGCCTACCACCGCACAGAGGGAAGCCGCCGCCACGCGCGCGTGGAGCTCAACCGGGAGACCGGCCATGTGACCGTGTGGGCGAAGGAGGACCCCGAGGACCTGGAGGAGGGGCAGGAGGCACGCGCGTTCGACGACACCCCGTCGGACTTCGGGCGCATCGCCGCCACCACCGCCAAACAGGTGATCCTGCAGCGACTGCGGGACGCCGAGGACGACGCCACGCTCGGTGAGTACGCCGGACGCGAGGGCGACATCGTCACCGGTGTGGTCCAGCAGGGCCGCGACCCGAAGAACGTGCTCGTCGACATCGGCAAGCTGGAGGCCATCCTGCCCGTGCAGGAGCAGGTCCCCGGCGAGACCTACCAGCACGGCATGCGGCTCAGGTCGTACGTCGTACGGGTGGCGAAGGGTGTGCGCGGCCCGTCCGTGACGCTCTCCCGCACGCACCCCAATCTGGTGAAGAAGCTCTTCGCCCTGGAGGTGCCGGAGATCGCCGACGGGTCCGTCGAGATCGCCGCCATCGCGCGCGAGGCGGGGCACCGCACGAAGATCGCCGTCCGCTCCACCCGCAGCGGCCTGAACGCCAAGGGGGCCTGCATCGGTCCGATGGGCGGCCGGGTGCGCAATGTCATGGGCGAGCTGAACGGTGAGAAGATCGACATCGTCGACTGGTCGGACGACCCGGCCGAGATGGTGGCGAACGCGCTCTCCCCGGCCCGGGTCTCCAAGGTCGACGTGGTGGACCTCGCGGCCCGCTCCGCGCGCGTGACGGTGCCCGACTACCAGCTGTCGCTGGCGATCGGCAAGGAGGGCCAGAACGCCCGCCTCGCCGCCCGTCTCACCGGCTGGCGGATCGACATCCGACCGGACACCGAACAGCCGTCGGAGCAGGCGCCGCAGTAGGCGTCTCGGCAGGCAGGGAATAGATCCAGGCCGCAAGTCGCTTAGATCACGTCAGTTATATGCGCGGCAACTGTTCGATTCTTGCCCCAAAGGGGTGAGGTCGCTGCGGGGAGGTAGACTAAGCAGTGTCTGGCCGGACGCGTGCCCGCGCATGCCCTGAACGCACCTGTGTGGGGTGCAGGCAGCGAGCGGCCAAGACCGAACTGCTGCGCGTCGTGGCGATCGAGGACGAATGCGTCCCCGATCATCGCGGTACGCTGCCCGGCCGGGGTGCGTACGTACACCCCGCCCAGGTCTGTCTCGACCAGGCGGTACGCCGCCGGGCGTTCACCAGGGCGCTGCGTGCCCAGGGAGCGCTCGACACAAAGGCGTTGCGCCGATACGTGGAGCAGACAACAGTTGCCGAGCAGGCAACACCGTAAGACGTGTCGCACGGAACCTCCGTGCGGCCCTGGTACCCCGCGAGTTGGAAGTAGGTCGAGATTGCGATGAGCACTCGATGAGCACGCGATGAGTACGCCCATGAAGTAGCGACGGTCCGGACGCACCCGGACCTAAAAAGGAGCGAAGTGGCTAAGGTCCGGGTATACGAACTCGCCAAGGAGTTCGGGGTGGAGAGCAAGGTCGTCATGGCCAAGCTCCAAGAACTCGGTGAATTTGTCCGTTCGGCGTCCTCGACGATCGAGGCGCCCGTTGTACGCAAACTGACTGACGCCCTCCAGCAGGGCAGCGGCGGCGGCAAGCCCGCCCCGCGCAAGGCCGCCCCGGCC
>NZ_JARGEE010000045.1:0-33596 GCF_033794485.1 Streptomyces sp. MB09-02B | reverse complement strand
CCCCCGAGAAGTCGGTCGCCACCTGCCACGCCCCGGCCAGCCCCAGCCCTCGCGCCACCTGATCGAACGCCGCCGTACGAATGGCCGTGTGCCCCAGCGCGGCAGCGCCCCCCACCCGCGCGATCCGCCGATGCCCCAGCGCCGCCAGATACCGCACCGCCTCCGTCACGGCGGTCGCGTCGTCCGTCCACACGGACGTGAGCCCGCCGGTCAGCGACGGATGCCCGACGGCCACCACCGGCACCCCCAGCCGCCCCACCGCGGCCACTCTCGGATCATCCGCACGGAAGTCGACGAGGATCGACCCACTGACCTGCCGCCCCCGCCACCACGCGTCCTGGAGCCCCACCTCCTCCTCCAGATTCCGCACGAGCCGCAGCAGCAGTGAGCAGGACCGCTCGGTCAGCACGCTCTCCACACCGGAGATGAACTCCATGTAGAACGGTTCGAGCCCGAGCTGCCGGGCGGGCCGGCAGATCGCCAGCCCCACCACGTCGACCCGCTGACTCGACAATGACCGCGCCGCCAGGTTCGGCGCCCACCCGAGCTGCCGTGCCGCCGCGAAGATCCGGTCCCGCGTGGCGTCGGCCAGCCCCGGCTTCCGGTTGAACGCGAGCGACACCGCGCCCTTGGAGACCCCGGCGAGCGCGGCGACGTCCTTGATGGTCACGCGCGGGATCGAAGCCGGACCTGACGACGGAACCGGACTCGACGGCGAAGGTGGACCCGACGACGAAGGTGGACCCGACGGCGTACGCGGTGGCGGAGTCGGTGAGGCGCTCACCGGGCGGGCTCCACGCAGTACAGCACTCGTCGCACGTCCTCCACGTCCGGCCCGCCCTCCAGCCCGCGCACCCCGATGGTCACCCGCTCACCCGGCAGCAGGGTGACCAGCCCGGTGTCGGCCCGCGCCACCGGCCCCAGCCGGTCCGCCTGCAGCAGCAGATCCCGCACCAGCGTCCGCGCCGTCACGGTCACCGCACCCGGCCCGACCTCGACGTCGAACTCCGGCGCCGGATACGGCACTTCACGATCCGGCACCGGGAAGTACACCGCCCGCAGCGGCCCCTCCCCGTCCCTCCCGTCGGCCACCAGGAACTCCTTCGCGCCCACGGGCTCCACCTCACGCGGCACCCGCACCTCGGCCACCGTACGCGCGGCCGCGGACACCTCCACCGCCACCTCGGCGACGACGACCCCCTCCACGGACATCCGCCGCAACCGCAGCCCACCCGGGACCCAGGGCTCACCCGCCTGGTTCACGACGGTCAACACCAGCCCCTCGCCCCGGACTTGCAGGGTCAGCAGCCGGTCCGCGTACAGCCGGCGCAGCTCGTGGTACAGCGGCTTCTCCCGGCCGTCCCCGTCGACCGCCGCCCACGAGGTCACCGGCCAGCAGTCGTTGAGCTGCCACATGACCGTGCCCGCGCACACCGGCCAGTGCGAGCGCCAGTGCTCGATCCCGGCGGCGATCGCCCGCGCCTGGTTGACCTGCGTCAGATAGTGCCAGCGGTCGAAGTCCCCCTCTGGCATCACGAAATGACGCGCGAGCCCCCGCGCCAGCTTCCCGTTGCCGTCCTCGGCCTTCTGGTGGTGCAGCATGCCGGGGGAGTCGGGCGCGAGTTCCTCACCGGGCAGCGCCCGCCGGAGCGTCGCGTACGCGGGCGGCGCCTGCCACCCGAACTCGGCCACGAACCGCGGCACGCTCGCCCGGTACTCCGCGTAGTCCTCCCGGTTCCACACCTCCCAGGAGTGGTGCGTGCCGTGCGCGGGGTTGTTCGGATGCCGGTCCCACGACCCCGACCAGGGACTGCCCGCCGTGTACGGCCGGGTCGGGTCCAGCTCCGCGACCACCCGCGGCAGCAGCCCCAGGTAGTACCCCTCGCCCCACGACTCCCCGGCGAGCCGCTCCTCCCAGCCCCAGTCCCGGAACCCCCACAGGTTCTCGTTGTTGCCGTTCCACAGCACCAGCGACGGATGCGGCATCAGCCGTACGACGTTCTCCCGGGCCTCGGCCTCCACCTCGCCCCGCAGCGGCTGCTCCTCCGGGTAGGCCGCGCACGCGAAGGGGAAGTCCTGCCAGACCAGCAGCCCCGTCTCGTCGCAGACGTCGTAGAAGTCCTCGCTCTCGTAGATCCCACCGCCCCAGATCCGGACGAGATCGACACCGGCCCCGGCTGCCTGCCGCAGCCGCTCCCGGTACCGCTCGCGCGTGACACGGGAGGGGAACACGTCGTCAGGGATCCAGTTCACCCCGCGCGCGAACAGCCGCTCCCCGTTGACGACGAGGGTGAACCCGGTGCCGTGCTCGTCGGCACCCCGGTCCAGCTCGACGGTCCGGAACCCGACCCGCCGCCGCCACACATCGAGCGCGTCGCCCTCGCCATACAGGGTCAACTCCACCTCGTACATGGGCTGTTCACCGTAGCCCCGTGGCCACCACAGCTCCACGCCCGGCACCTCCAGCCGGACGGTGCCCTTCGTCCCCTCGACCTCCGCGGCCGCGGTGACCCCGCCCACCCGGGCCTCCAGCCGCAGTCCCGCCTCGACGGCCGCCCGCTCCACGTCGACGAGCAGCTCCACGTGCCCCGTCGTCCCCTCGACGGTCACCAGCGGCCGTACCCGGGCGATCCGGGCCGTGGACCACCTCTCCAGCCGAACGGGCCGCCAGATCCCGGCGGTCACCAGGGTCGGCCCCCAGTCCCAGCCGAAGGAGCAGGCCATCTTCCTGATGAACTGGAACGGTTCCGGATAGGCGTTCGGCCGGTCGCCGAGCCGTTCGCGCACCGCCTCGGCCTCGGTGTACGCGGAGGCGAAGCGCACCGAGAGCAGACCGCTCATGCCGGTGATGTCGAAGCGGTACGAGCGGTGCATGTTCCGCACCGAGCCGAGGAGTCGGCCGTCGAGCCGGATCTCGGCGGCGGTGTCGAGCCCGTCGAAGACCAGGTCGGTCTGGTCGTGCCCGCCGGCCGCGCCGCCCCCGGGCAGCTCGATCTCGTACGTCCACTCCCGGCGTCCCACCCACGCCACCTCGTCCTCGTTCCGCCCGAGGAAGGGGTCCGGGATCAGGCCGGCCGCCAGCAGATCGGTGTGCACGCACCCGGGCACCACGGCGGCGAGCGGTCCCCGCTCGTGCCGGAGGATCCAGCCCTCGGTGAGCGGTGTGGCGTCCAGCATGCGCACTCCCTAAACCGGTCCAGTCAGTGAGCCGACACGATCGCGAAAGCTTTCGTCAGCCTTGGCGAAATAGGGACTTTACCGGTTCAGTGAACGGCTGCCAGAGTGCCGAACCAGCCATCCACCATCCACCCCACCCGTGCTCGTCCGTCCCGAACGGAGCTGGTGCACATGAACCACCGGAAGACGCTCACCGGAACACTGCTGGCGGCCGCGCTTCTCGCGTCGGGCTGCACCGGCGGCGGAGGAAGCTCCGAGGGCGCCGACGCCGAGGCGGCCGACGACCCGGCGCAGGTGTCCGGATCCATCACGGTCCTCACTCACCGGACGGACATCGTGCAGGACGGCACGATGCAGAAGTACGCCGACGCCTTCAACAAGACCTATCCGAAGGTGAAGGTGAAGTTCGACGCGATCACCGACTACGAGGCCGAAGTCAAGATCCGGATGAACACGGACAACTACGGCGACGTGCTCATGATCCCGGCCGTCATCAAGAAGAACGACTACCCCAAGTTCTTCGCCTCGCTCGGCACCGAGAAGAAGCTGAGCGAGAAGTACCGCTTCACCGGCTTCACCGCCGTCGACGGCAAGGTCTACGGCCAGAGCCCGATGGGCGCGGCCCCCGGCTTCCTCTACAACAAGCGGATCTGGGCCGAGGCCGGCGTCACCGAATGGCCCACCACCCCGGCGGAGTTCCTCACCGCGCTGAAGGCCATCAAGTCCAAGACCGACGCGGTCCCGTACTACACCAACTTCGCCGCGCAGTGGCCGCTGAGCCAGTGGACCGCCGTGAACG
The DNA here is from genome assembly GCF_033794485.1 of Streptomyces sp. MB09-02B. Taxonomy (NCBI): domain Bacteria; kingdom Bacillati; phylum Actinomycetota; class Actinomycetes; order Kitasatosporales; family Streptomycetaceae; genus Streptomyces; species Streptomyces sp. MB09-02B. The sequence goes on along the minus strand of NZ_JARGEE010000045.1, from coordinate 29,620 downwards.
GCTCGGTGAGCTGCGACACCGAGGCCACCACCCGGCTCGCCGAGGGCAACCCGTGGGGTGAGGACGGCGAACTGCGCGTCGCCGATCAGCTGTTGTACGACATCGTGCACCAGAAGCTGATCGAGAAGGACCCCGCGACCACCAACTGGGAGAACTCCAAGCCCGAGTTGGCCAAGGGCGAGATCGCGACGGCCTGGCTCGGCAGCTGGGCGGTCATCCAGTTCCGGCAGGCCGCCGAGAAGGCCGGCGCCGACCCCGACGACATCGGGTTCATGCCGTTCCCCGCCCGGGTCGACGGCAAGGCCTGCGCCACCGCCAGCCCCGACTACAACCAGGCCGTCAGCATCCACTCGAAGCACAAGGAAGCGGCCCGCGCCTGGATCGACTGGTTCACCGACAAGTCGGGCTACGCGCAGGACAACCTCTCGATCTCCACGCTCAAGGACGCCCCCCTGCCCGAGGTCCTGAAGCCGTACGAGGAGCAGGGCGTCGAACTCATCGAACTCGACGACGCCGAGGGCGGGAAGGTCAAGGAGATCGACAACGCCTCGGAGGTCGGCATCAACGCGCCCGCCTACCGCCAGGAACTGGTCGACATCGCCCGGGGCGCCAAGGACGGCGACATAGGCGACTTCCTCGACGACCTCGGCAAGCGCTGGACCGAGGCAGCGAAGACCGTGGGGTCCTGATGCCCCAGGCGCGTACGACATCCCCCTCGCACGCGACGGAGAAGGTGGCGCGGCCCTCCACGGCCGCGCCCCGGCCCCCCACGCCACGGCGCGCCCCTCGCGGGGTGCGCCTGTGGCGCGGGCTCACCCCCTGGCTGTTCCTGGCCGTCCCGCTGGCCCTGCTGATCACCTTCACCTACGCGCCGGTCGCCAACATGCTGGCGTACAGCTTCACCGACTGGGACGGCGTCAGCCCCGAGCTGAACTACACGGGCACCGACAACTACGTCGAGATCTTCACCCGTCCCGAGCTGTTCCGGGTCTTCTTCGTCAGCGGCTACTACCTGGCCGCGTCGGCTGTGCAGATAGCGCTCGCCCTCTACTTCGCGACGATCCTGAGCTTCAACCTCCGCTTCCGGAACGTCTTCAAGGGCATCCTCTTCTTCCCGTACCTGATCAACGGTGTCGCGATCGGCTTCGTCTTCCTCTACTTCTTCCAGGACGGCGGCACCCTCGACTCGGTCCTCGCCCTGTTCGGCCACGAGTCGGACCGCGCCTGGCTCGGCACGGAGACCTCCGCGAACGTCTCGCTCGCCGGGGTCTCGATCTGGCGCTACATGGGGCTGAACTTCGTGCTCTTCCTCGGCGCGATCCAGTCGATCCCGGGCGAGCTGTACGAGGCGGCCGAGATCGACGGCGCCAACCGCTGGCACCAGTTCCGGTACATCATCGCGCCCGGCATCCGGCCGGTGCTGAGCCTGAGCGTGATCCTCTCGATCTCCGGCTCGCTCTCGGTCTTCGAGATCCCGTACATCATGACGGGCGGCGCCACCGGCACCGAGACCTTCGTGATCCAGACCGTGAAGCTCGCCTTCCAGTTCAACAAGACGGGTCTCGCGTCCGCCGCCGCGGTCGTCCTGCTGCTGATCATCCTGGCGGTGACATGGCTGCAACGCCGACTGGTCCCGGACGAGAGGGTGGACCTCGTATGACGACGCTCACCACTCCGACTCCGGTGACCCGCAGGCGAGTCGCCCGCACGCTCACCTATCTGTCCCTGGTCGGCGCGTCGGTCGTGGTCCTGCTGCCGCTGCTCGTGGTCCTGCTGACCTCGCTCAAGACCGAACGGGAGATGGCGGACGACAGCGGCGCCCTCACCCTGCCGGACGACTTCCTGAACCTGGAGAACTACGTCACGGCCTTCCGCGACGGCGAGATGCTCGCCGCCTTCGGCAACACGGCCTTCATCCTCTTCTTCGCCATCACCGGAACGGTCCTCATCGGCTCGATGGCGGCCTACGCGATCGACCGCTTCACCTTCCGCTTCCGGAAACTGGTGGTCGCCCTCTTCCTCGTCGCCACGCTCGTCCCCGGCGTCACCACCCAGGTCGCGACCTTCCAGATCGTCGACAGCTTCGGCATGTTCGACACCCTCTGGGCGCCGATCGCCCTCTACATGGGCACCGACATCGTCTCGATCTACATCTTCCTGCAGTTCGTGCGGTCGATCCCGGTCTCCCTCGACGAGGCCGCCCGCCTGGACGGCGCCAACGCCTTCACGATCTACCGGAAGATCATCTTCCCGCTGCTCAGACCGGCGGTCGCCACGGTGGTCATCGTCAAGGGGATCACCGTCTACAACGACTTCTACATCCCCTTCCTCTACCTGCCCTCCGACGACCGCGGCGTCATCTCCACATCCCTCTTCCGCTTCAAGGGCCCCTTCGGAGCGCACTGGGAAACGATCTCGGCAGGAGCGATCCTGGTGATCCTGCCGACCCTGATCGCCTTCCTGCTGCTCCAGAGGTTCATCTACAACGGCTTCATGCGGGGAGCGACGAAGTGAGGGTGCCTACGCGCCGTGGGGGACGGCAGGCTTTTCAGGGGCGGGGAGCTGCGCGATCAGCCACGTACCACCCGCAGTCGCCGAACGACGCAGCACCCACGGCGACTAGGCACCCTTGACCTTCGCCACCGCCGTCATCGCCCCCACCAACACCGGAGTCACCAGTTCCACCTGCCAGGGCCTGGCCCCGTACCCCGCGAGCGCCGCACTCACGCCCTCCGCGTCCAGCGACCCCGGCGGCTCCCAGCACAGCCGCCGCACCGTATCCGGCGTGATCAGGTTCTCCTGAGGCATGGCGAGCTGCTCGGCAAGGGCACTCACCCCCGCCCGCGCCGCTGACAGTCGCGCGGCCGCCGCCGGATCCTTGTCGGCCCAGGCCTTCGGTGGCGGCGGCCCCGTCACCGACTGACCGTGCGCCGGCAGCGCGGAGTCCGGCAGGGCCCTGGCCCGGTCCACCGCGGCCTGCCACTGCTCCAGCTGCCGCCGTCCCATCCGATGCCCGAACCCGGTCAGCGCGGCCAGCGCGTGCGCGTTGACCGGCAGGGCCAGCGCCGCCTCCACGATCGCCGCGTCGCTCAGCACCTTCCCCGGCGACACGTCCCGCCGCCGGGCGATGCGGTCCCGCGCCTCCCACATCTCCCGCACGACCGCCATCTGCCGGCGCCGCCGCACCTTGTGCATCCCGGACGTCCGCCGCCAGGGGTCCTTGCGGGGTTCGGCGGGCGGCGCGGAGGCGATCGCGTCGAACTCCTGCCGCGCCCACTCCAGCTTCCCCTGCCGGTCCAGCTCCTTCTCCAGGGCGTCCCGCAGGTCCACCAGCAGCTCCACGTCGAGCGCGGCGTAGCGCAGCCACGGCTCGGGCAGCGGGCGGGTGGACCAGTCGACTGCGGAGTGGCCCTTCTCCAGGACGTAGCCGAGGACGCCCTCGACCATCGCGCCGAGGCCGACCCGGGGGAACCCGGCGAGCCGTCCGGCCAGCTCGGTGTCGAAGATCCGCGTCGGCACCATGTCTATCTCGCGCAGACAGGGCAGGTCCTGGGTGGCCGCGTGCAGCACCCACTCCACGCCGGAGAGCGCCTCGCCGAGACCGGAGAGGTCGGGGCAGGCGACGGGGTCGATGAGCGCGGTGCCCGCGCCCTCACGGCGCAGCTGCACCAGATAGGCCCGCTGACCGTAGCGGTAACCGGACGCGCGTTCGGCGTCCACGGCCACGGGGCCGGAGCCGGCGGCGAAGGCGGCGATCACCGCGGCGAGCGAGGACTCGTCGGCGATCACGGCCGGAATGCCGTCCCTCGGCTCCAGCAAAGGGATCGGCGCCCCCGCTTCAGAGGATCCGCCGTCGTCCGGAGGGGCGCCTCCGGTGGTTCGCAGGGTCCTGTCTGCTGCGGTCTCTTGGGCGTCGGTCACCTGTCAAGGGTATCCGTGTATGGACATGGCCCGCCGACGGAACGTTCCGCCGACGGGCCTTCCGGGGTCGTAAACCAGTCATGTGTCACACGTGTCAGTGAATGTTCCCGGCGAACCAGGAGAGGCCGGACGGACAGGGAGAATCCCGGCCTCTTGCCGCTCGGGTCCTCGGTGTCAGTGGATGATCCCGGTGCGCAGGGCCACCGCCACCATTCCGGCGCGGTCGCCGGTGCCGAGCTTGCGTGCGATTCGGGCCAAGTGGCTCTTGACCGTGAGCGCGGACAGGCCCATGGAGACGCCGATCGCCTTGTTCGACTGTCCCTCCGCGACCAGGCGCAGTACCTCGACCTCGCGTCCCGACAGCTCCCGGTAGCCGCCCGGGCGGGTGGGCAGTCCGATGTTGGTGCGGGTGCCGGTGACGACGTATCCCTTGACGCCACCGGCGAGGGCGTTGCGTACGGCGCCGATGTCGTCGGCGGCGGAGAGGGCGAGGCCGTTGGGCCACCCCGCCGCACGGGTCTCGGAGAGAAGGGTGAGGCCGGAACCGTCCGGCAGGTGAACGTCTGCGACGCAGATGTCACGGGGGTTGCCGACGCGGGGACGGGCCTCGGCGATGGACGAGGCCTCGATCACGTCGCGGACCCCGAGGGCCCACAGGTGGCGGGTCACGGTGGACCGGACCCGGGGATCCGCCACCACCACCATCGCGGTCGGCTTGTTCGGACGGTAGGCGACCAGGCTTGCGGGCTGCTCGAGGAGAACGGACACCAGGCCTCCTGGGTGCGGGACGGGGGGCGGCTCGCTGGGCTCGTGGGGTTGAAGCCGGGACGAACCGTGCTTTCAAGGTCACAGAGGTCTTCGGCACCAAACCTCTGCTCCTTTAGAGAATGATCACGATTTGGTGAGTAACAATACGTTCAATTCGGACAAATCTTCGATCATTCGAAGATCGAACGGTGTCGCTTCATGTCGATACGCGGCCGAAAGTGGCCGTATCGACAAAGTGATGGTTTCGGTCGGCGTGGTCGCTCGCGCGCGCAGAAAAGGACCGTGCTCCGCGGAGCACGGTCCTTGAAGGGAAAAGGGTTCAGAGGGCTGAGAGGTTCAGCGGGACTGCGGCCCCCGCCGCTGCGGCAGCGACACCACCGCCGCGTCCCCCGGGTCGACCGCCGGAGGCAGGCCCGCGATCTGGGCGAGCAGGTCGCACCACGCGGCGAGATGCGCGGCGGTGTCGGGAACCCCGCCCAGGACCTCGCGCGGGGTCCACGACGCCCGGATCTCGATCTGCGACGCGGCCGGCCGCGCCGCCAGTCCGCCGAAGTAGTGCGAGCTCGCCCGGGTCACCGTCCCGCTCGGCTCCCCGTACGACAGCCCCCGGGACTGCAGCGCGCCCGTCAGCCATGACCAGCACACCTCCGGCAGCAGCGGATCGGCGGCCATCTCGGGCTCCAACTCCGCCCGGACCAGGGTCACCAGCCGGAACGTGCCCTGCCAGGCGTCATGCCCCGCCGGGTCGTGCAACAGCACCAGCCGGCCGTCGGCCAGATCCTCGTCGCCCTCGACGACCGCGGCCTCCAGGGCGTACGCGTACGGGGCGAGCCGCTGGGGTGGCTTGGTCGACTCGATCTCGATCTCCGGCCGCAGCCGGGTGGCCCGCAGCGCTTCGACGGCGGAGCGGAACGGCAGCGGTGCCGTCTCCCTCGCATCGCGCTCCCCCTCCTTCGCGTCGTCCATCCCGCCAGCGCCGTCCGACAGTCGTCCCTGAGCCGCAGCCATGCCGGAACAGTAAGGGGAACGGGGCTCCGGCGCAGGGCAAGACACCCGTGCGCTGGGTCACGGTCGCATCGCGCTGAGCGAACGCGGGCCCCGGCGACGGACGGAGGCGCCGGCCGCACGAGCACCGGTCCCCCTCGCTCCGGCCCGCACCCCCGTCGTCCCCGGCCCGGGCCGTCACTGTCAAGCGGGCGTGCGAGACTTTGCCCCGTGAGTGCCAACGCCAGCCCCTCGGGCCACCAGCCGACCGCCACCCGCGACGCCGTCCAGAACTCAGCCTTCCTGAAGGCGTGCAGGCGCGAGCCCGTGCCGCACACACCGGTGTGGTTCATGCGGCAGGCCGGGCGCTCGCTCCCCGAGTACCTGAAGGCGCGCGAGGGCATCCCCATGCTGGAGTCCTGCATGCGGCCCGAGCTGGTCACGGAGATCACCCTCCAGCCGGTCCGCCGGCACCGGGTGGACGCCGCGATCTACTTCAGCGACATCGTCGTCCCGCTCAAGGCCATCGGTATCGACCTCGACATCAAGCCCGGCGTCGGCCCGGTCGTCGAGAAGCCGATCCGCACCCGTGCCGACCTCGCCCAGCTCCGTGACCTGACCCCCGAGGACGTCTCCTACGTCACCGAGGCCATCGGCCTGCTCACCGCCGAACTCGGCGCGACCCCCCTCATCGGTTTCGCCGGCGCCCCCTTCACCCTCGCCAGCTACCTCGTCGAGGGCGGCCCGTCCCGCACGTACGAGAACGCCAAGGCGATGATGTACGGCGACCCCGAGCTCTGGGCCGACCTGCTGGGCCGCCTCGCGGACATCACCTCCGCGTTCCTGAAGGTCCAGATCGAGGCGGGCGCCTCCGCCGTCCAGCTCTTCGACTCCTGGGCCGGAGCGCTGGCCCCGGCGGACTACCGCCGCTCGGTGCTACCCGCCTCCGCGAAGGTCTTCGACGCCGTCGCCGGGTACGGCGTCCCCCGCATCCACTTCGGAGTCGGCACCGGTGAGCTGCTGGGCCTCATGGGCGAGGCCGGCGCGGACGTCGTCGGCGTCGACTGGCGCGTCCCGCTCGACGAGGCCGCCCGCCGCGTCGGCCCCGGCAAGGCGCTCCAGGGCAACCTCGACCCGACCGTCCTGTTCGCCGGCACGGAGGCCGTCGAGGCCAAGACCCGCGAGGTCCTCGACTCCGCCGCCGGCCTGGAGGGCCACATTTTCAACCTCGGCCACGGCGTCATGCCCAGCACCGACCCGGACGCCCTGACCCGGCTGGTGGAGTACGTCCACACGCGGACCGTGCGTTGACGGAACTCGCCGAGCACCGGCACACCGCGACTCAGTCGGCGTCCGCATCGCATGGGCGTAGCCCGAGCCCGCCTCTGTCGTCCGCCGCGACATAGACCTCGGACAGGTATCCGCTGCGCCCGTCAGGCCAGTCGGCGCGATACCAGCGGTTCGAGGTCACCCCGTGTGTGTTCCGCTCGATGCCGGCGGAGGAGGCATCCTGATTGGTGAGGCGCTCGCCGTGGATCCAGCAGGTTGCCACGAGTTTGGTGCCGCTCCACATGCCGGTGCCCGAAAGCTCACAGTCGCGCAGGGAGCATCGAGAGACCGTCCGGGAGGACAGATACGAGGGAGTGGAGTCCTCCACCAACTGGTCGGGACCGATGGCTACCTTGTTCTGCACCACGATCACCGCCTCCGACGGGGCCGTCGGCGCATCCGACGAAGCGACTATGGCTGCGCACGCGGCGGCGACGGCCGTGGCGCCGACGCACGCGCCCGTCAACCACACCAGCCTGTCACTCCGGGGCAGGCGTAGGCGCCTGGCCCCCTTCCCCGCCTCGTCGCGCTGGTCGACCGCTCCCGTGTGAACGCTCGCCTCCGCGTCCGGCACCGCGTTTGGTCCGGCCGGTGCCGACGGATCACCATGGGCTTCGAGGACACTGCTGGGACGGGAAAGGGCACGGACCTGTTTCCATCGCGCCTCCCACTCCTCCGTGTCGCCACCGCATGCACCGGTGAAGGCCAACGTGACGGCCAGGGTGGGCAGTCGGCGGCCGGCAGCTGCTTCCTGGAGGGTGCTGACCGAGTAGTCGGTGCGCGACGACAACTGTGCGTAGGTGAGAGCGGAAGCCGCACGCAGGCCGCGCAGCCGGAAGGCGAACTCGCGTAACGGCGAACCATCACGCGTCAGCGGCTGTTCTGGGCGTGGCACGTGAACCCCCGTAAATTATCCGGATCTTCGGCATATTGTCCGGACCGGTCCGATGAGTGTCCAGGTCAGCTGTGTGGTCGTCCAGTCGCCTGGATGGGCGTTGTCCGCAGAAGAAACGGACTCGTTGCCGTGGCTCCGCTCCACCGTCACGCTTGCCTCTGGTGCGTCCCTCCCGGGGCACCCGCAGGTGATAACAGCAGACGGGAGTGATGTCGCCTCATGAAGATCCTCATCACCGGCAACCGCGGCTATCTGGGCCGAGTCCTGCACGACCTCCTGCGCGGGGACGGGCATGATGTCGGCGGATTCGACATCGGGCTGTTCGAAGCGAATTTCGCCTCCTCCCTGTGCGACATCCGCGATATCAAGGGCAGCGATATCGCCAGCTTCGACGCCGTGGTCCATCTCGCCGCCGTATGCAATGACGCATGCGGTGAGCTGTCCGCTTCAGCCACCCATGCCATCAACCACGCCGCGACGGTCCGGCTGGCCACCCTCGCGCGAAACGTAGGTGTGGGTCGTTTCGTCCTGGCGTCGTCGTGCAGTGTGTACGGGCACACTTCCCTCAGCGAGGTCGACGAATCCAGTCAGGTCGCCCCGTTGACCGCCTATGCGGCAAGCAAGTTCGCCGCGGAACGTGCTTTGCTGGGTCTCGCGACGGACGGCTTCTGTCCGGTCGCGCTGCGCTTCGCCACCCTGTTCGGCCCGTCGGCGGCCTTCCGGAGCGACATCCTGCTCAACCGTATGGTCGGGACAGCCGTGCGACGGGGCGTCGTCCACGTCAACGGCCCTGACATCCGCAGGCCGATGCTCCACGTCCACGATGCCGCACGTGCCATCGCCCACGTCCTGTCCGCCGAGACGTCCCTCGTCCGGGTAGGTGTGTACAACGTGGGCTGCACCACCCTGAACCACAAGCTGGACGAGGTCGCCGACATGGTTCGACAAGCCGTTCCGACCGCCGAGATCCGCCACCGGCCGGCCACGGACCAAAGGACCTACACGGTACGGTTCGACCGCTTTCGCGATGCCTTCCCCACCTGGTCGCCGCAGCGAGCCGTCGACGACGGAGCCGGTGAACTCGCCTCCTTCTACGGATCGGAAGCGGCACGCCGACAGGTACCGGCAGTCGGGTGGGGCAGCACCGACCGGCTGGCTCATCTGCTGGCCTTGTCCTCGGCCGATCTCATCGGCCCGGACCTGCGCCCGGTCCCACGATTCGAACGGGAATGCCCAGCTCCGCAGGCGTAGATGGGCAACCCCGCGGTCATACAGTCAAGTGAAGACGAAGAGGGGGCAGGGTGGACGCCGAGCTCGTGACACTCGCAGTCAGCGCCGGATCCATGCTCGTGGGTGCCATGCTGACCGACACGTGGACAGCGGCCAAGAACCGGATCGTCGCCCTGTGGCAGCGCTATCAACCCGACGAGGCGGAAGCCGTGGCCCAGGCTCTTGAACAGACGCAGGGCCGCATCATCGGCACGGACGAAGACAGCCGTGCCGCGTACCTGTCGACGGCGGAAACACAGTGGCAGGAACGGCTCAGCGTGCTCTTCTCCGCGCATCCGGAGGCGGCCGGTGCCCTGCTCGGCCTTCTCCAGCAGGCGCCCTCGCGGCAGGCCGCCTGCACCGTACACGGCGACCAAGTCATCAACATCACCGGACTCGGCCGCGCCGACGCACTCCAGCCACGCCAATTACCAGGTGCTACCCGCCATTTCGTCGGGCGGATCTCGGAGATCGACTCCCTCTCGACGCTCATGGCACAGGCTGAGGGAACCGGCGGAATGGTGGTCATCTCCGCCATCGACGGTACCGCCGGCGTCGGCAAGACCACTCTCGCGGTGCACTGGGCGCACCGCGTTGCCCATCTGTACCCGGACGGGCAGCTGTATGTGAACCTCCGGGGCTTCGATCCCAGCGGTGCGCCCGTCCGGCCGGCGGACGTCATCCGCGGATTCCTCGACGCCTTCGGTGTGGACGCCTCCCGCCAGCCTCCCAGTCCCGAAGCCCAAGTCGGCCTCTACCGCAGTCTCCTGGCCGGCCGTCAGGTGCTGCTGGTCCTGGACAACGCCCGGGACACCGACCATGTGCGGCCCATCCTGCCGGGCAGTGCGACCTGCATGGTCATCGTGACCAGCCGCAACCAACTGACCGGCCTGGTCGCCTCCGAAGGCGCTCATCCGCTGACCCTTGGCCTGCTCACGGTGGATGAGGCCCACCAGCTGCTGGCCCGCCGCCTCGGCGCCGACCGGGTCGCGCGGGAACGCGATGCAGTCGCCGACATCATCGAACGCTGTGCGCGTCTTCCGCTCGCTCTGAGTATTGTCGCGGCCCGCACGGCCCAGCGCGCGGGCATGCCGCTGAGCGCTGTCTCCGGCCAGCTGAAGCACGCTCGGGCCGTGCTCGACACCCTGGACACCGGGGACGTCATGACCGACGTACGAGCGGTCTTCTCCTGGTCCTACGGCCTACTCGCCACAGAACCGGCCCGCGTCTTCCGGCTCCTCGGCACGCACGCGGGCCCCGACATCTCGGCAGCTGCCACCGCCAGCCTCACCGCCATGCCCCTGAACAGCACACGGCGTGCCATGGAGCACCTCGCCCGCAGCCACCTGGTCGACGAACGTCTGCCGGGGCGTTACACCTTCCACGATCTGTTGCGTACCTATGCCATGGAGCAGACCGAGACCGCCGACACCGAACTCCAGCAGACGCAGGCCCGCCGACGCGCTGCAGACCACTACCTGCACACCGCACACTCCGCGGCACTGTGCCTGGACCCGCACCGCACGCCACTGACCCTCGCCGCACCCGGGCACGGAGTGGGGCCCGAGCCGGTGAACGACTACGACGCGGCGCTCGCCTGGTACGAGGCCGAACACCCCGTCCTGCTCAACACCCTCGCCCAGGCGAGCGCCAACGGACTGGAGACACATGCCTGGCAACTGGCCTGGTCCCTGACCGACTTCCTGGACCGACGCGGCCACTGGCACGATCAGGTCACAGCGCAGACCCTCGCCCGTGCCGCGGCCGAACGCCTGGACGATCCCCTGGGTCGTGCCTGGACCAGCCGCAACCTCGCACACGCCTGCACCCGACTCGGCCGCTACGACGACGCCTTTCGCCACTTCCAGACCTCCGTCAACGAGTTCGCGGCCCTGGGAGCCGACAGCCTGCAGGCCGGCGTGCGGCTCAACTACGCCTGGGCCTACGAGCTCACGGCGCAGTACGACCGGGCCCTTGAACAGGCCGAGGTGGCGCTCGCGCTGTACAGGGCGCTGGCGGACGAGGTCGGACACGCCCGCTCCCTCAACGCGGTGGGCTGGTACCAGACCCTCTCGGGTGACCACGAGCAGGCGCTGGCCCACTGCGAGGAGGCTCTCCCCCGGCTCCGGCGGCTGGGCGTCCAGCACGACGAGGCCTACACCCTGGAGAGCATCGCCCACGCCCACCGGGGACTCGGCCACCTCACCCAGGCCGCGGACTGCTACGGCGCGGCCCTGGAACTGTTCCGGCGACTCGGGGATCGCTACTACGAAGCAACCATTCACATCCGGCTCGGTGAGATCGACCTCTCGGTGAACCGGCCCACCGCGGCGCGTGACCGATGGGAACAGGCGCTGCGCATCCTCGACGCCCTGCACCACCAAGAGGCCGATGATCTCCGGGCCCGCCTGGAGTGGCTCTGAGGCGGACCGCCCTAGTCCAGCGTCACCTCGACCGTGTCGGAAAAGCGGCGGGTGATCACCGTGCGGCCGGACAGGACGCGGATCACCAGGGCGACCGACCGCAGGTGATCCGTCCAGTGCTCGGTGGTCCAGCACGCTCGCTCGCCGCGAACCGCTGCCCAGAGCAGCATCTGCTCCAGCAGGAAACGGCTGACATGTCCGGTGTTCCGGTGTTCGGCAAGCACCCGTTCCCGCACCTCCGGCGCGGCCAGGGGCAGTCCTTCCTCCGCACAGACGCTGACGTCGCGCGGCCACCCACCGCCGAGCAGGAAGAGCTGCTGGATCCTGGGGACGGGATACGCCACGTGGACCACCTCGGTGCGCAGCGGACCTGGCAGCCAGGGCCGCACGCCATCCCGCCACCGTGACGGCACGTTCCCCCGAACGGCACCGAACAGGTACAGAAATGCCGTCGTTCCAGCACAGGTCGGTGTTGTCGGCAGCACGACAGGGGCCGGTTCGGCCGCGGCGGTGACCTCTCCACCGCCGATCCCGATGCAGCCGCGCTGGTCCACGGACATCGCCAGACCCACCTTGAACTGGGCCGCGAGGGCGGGGAGCAACGCGTATCTGACCGCGTCGGCGAACGGTGCGCCGCCGGTCTCAGTCCCGCCCCGCACGGTCACCGTGGCGCGTGGTCCCATCAGGGGCAGCAAGGGCAGCAGCGCGATCAGCGGGGCGCACACCGAGTAGCCGCGCACCGAGCGGCCGCCGACGTCGGGCAGCCCGCCAGGGAAGACGTCCTTGGCACCGGAATAGTCGCGCCGGAGGGTGATGTCGCGGTGCTCGAAGGTACGTGGGGGGTCGTCGAGGTCGATCCGGAGGTTCCCGACCGGGCGGATGCCACCGGGCCGGAAGATCAGGTCCGTGTCGCCGGCCCGTACATCGCCGGCGTCGCTGTCGGTCCACCCGCACAAACCCTCGACCAGCCGTACGTGCGGCCAAGCCAGTCCCCTTTCCGGCGCGGTGACGCGGACGTTGCGCAGCCGGACCGGGACACCTAGCGCGACAGAGAGGGGCAATGCCGTGCGGAGCAGGCCGCCACCGCCCGCAGCGGCATCGATGGTCAGCATGTGTCGTTCAGGCGCACGTCGGAGAGTTTGCCGCGTATGGTCTCCGCCTCGGCGTGCCCCAGCTCTTCCAGCAGTTGGAGCGCCCGCGACCACGCCTGCAAGGCCGCCTGCCGATCTCCCGCCGACAAGCGCACATCCCCGAGCCGGTGCAGGGCGGTGGCCTCCTCGAAGCGATTGCCGAAGTCGCGCCACAGTCCGACGCAGGCCTGATAGTGACCGATCGCTTCGTCGTGGGAGCCCGTACGGTGGTGGATCAGTCCGAGGCTGGCCAGGGCATGGGCCTGGTAGTAGCGATCCTCCAGGGCCACCAGAAGAGCGTAGGCCTCCGTGCAGTAGGCCAGTGCGGCCTGATGATCGCCGACCATGGTCAACACGGAGCCGAGGCGGTTGAGCCCCGCGGCGCGCCAGGCGTCGTTCCCTTCGGTCTCGTAGAGTTCCAGGGCCCGTCGGGCGTGGGAGAGGGAGTCGTTGTAGGCGGCCAGCCGCTCCAGCGCCAGGCTCACCGCATAGTGGCTGTGTGCCTGGCCACGGGCGTCACCGGACTCGGTGCACAGCCGCAGCGCCTCCGTGTGATGGTCTCTCGCGTCCTCGTACCGACCCAGCCGCACCGCGATGCGGCCGAGGTCTCTGTAGGCCCGGGCCTGGGCAGGGGTGTCGCCCACGCGTGCCGCCGCCGCGGCGGCGATGGTCTGGACGGTTGTCAGGTCGTCCCAGTGGCCGTGCCGGTACAGGAAGGTGGTCAGCACCCAGGGGAGCTGCCACGCATAGGCATCCAGACCATGCTGCTCGGCGTCGGTCACGGCCGCGATCAGGTTCAGGCGCTCGCTGCGGAACCAGTCGTTCGCCTCGGCCAGGTCGGCGATGGACACGATCACGGTGCCGGCGGCCGGCGGGCCTGGGTCGATGCCCTGGCGAAACCGGGCATGCCGACGGTTGGCCGTGAGTCCGGTGTGCAACAGGTGGTCGAACAGGCGGCACCTGGCCTGCTCACCCTCCGTTCTCTCCTCGGCTGAAAGACCGGCGGCGTACGCGCGGAGCAGGTCATGGCTGCGGTATCTGCCAGGGGCGTGCTCCTCCAGAAGCGCACCGGACACCAGCCGCCGAAGCAGAGGTCGCGTCGCGGACTCCTCGGCGCCGAGCAGAGAGGCGGCGGCAGCCAAGGTGAGGTCCGGGCCGCGGTGGACGGCGGTCAGCCGGAAGAGCCGGGCTGCGCTGGAAGAGAGAGCACGGACGGACCAGGAGAAAACCGCGCGCAGATCGGTGTCGGTCTCGTCCAGGGCCAGATTGTCCAGACGGGAGCGTTCGTCCCGGAGCTCGCGTTCGATGTGGGCGATCTGAGTGCCGGGCTCGCCCGCCGTCCGAGCGGCGACGAGGCACAGTGCGAGCGGCAGACGGGCGCATGCGTGGACGAGGGCGGTCACGGCATCGGGCTCAGCGGCGGTGTGCTCGGCGCCGATCCGTCTGGTGAGAAGGGCTGACGCGTCCGCCGAGGAAAGCAGATCCAGACCGATATGAGGCAGCCCTTCCCGCGCGGCCAGGCTGTCCAGGCGGTGCCTGCTGGTGATGACGACCACGCCGGCCCCGTCCGCGGGCAGCAGAGGCCTGGCGTGCGCGCTGTTGCGGACGTTGTCGAGCAGGATGAACAGGCGACGTCCGGCGATGGCACTGCGGTACGTGGCGGCCATGGCGGACTCCTCCGGCGGTATGGAAGCCTCGGGCACGCCCAGCGCGAGAAGGAATCCACGCAGCACCTCGGTCGCGGCCGCGGGAGGCCCGGGCGCGAAGCCGCGCAGATCGGCGTAGAGCTGACCGTCGGGAAACCGCTCCGCCTCCTCGTGCCCGAAGTGCAGGGCCAAAGCGGTCTTGCCGACGCCCGCAGTCCCGTGGAGCACACAACTCCCGGCCTGCGCCAGCCGCGCGAGGTCGTCTCTCCTCCCCACGAACGGCCCAGCTCGCCGTGGTAGCTGCTGGGGAGTTCTGGCCTCGACCTGATGCATGTGCACCCCGCCATGCACAACCCCGGCCTGTACCACGGCCCCGTGCACGACCCCACCCATGTGATTGCCGACCTGCTGCACCATGTACAGCATTGTCGGGCCGAGCACGCCCAGTTGGTGAGACCTTCAGCCGGTACGCCGCTTCCGTCGGCTGCCCTCACCACCCCGGCCGCGCCCGCCTGCCGAACAGCAGGCCGCGTGGCTCGGGCGGCGGTGGGGTGCCGGGGCGCAGGGGCCAGGCGAGGAGCATGCCGGCGACGAAGCCGACCAGGTGGGCCGTGTAGGCCACCGTGCCGATGTCGGAGACGCTCTCCTCGGACGTGTACACGGCCTGGAGCACGAACCAGGAGCCCAGCACCAGCCAGGCGGGCAGTCTCAGCGGCAGGAAGAGCAGGAACGGGACGAGGATCCAGACCCTGGCCTTCGGGTAGAGGACGAGATACGCGCCGAGGACCCCGGCGATCGCCCCGGACGCGCCGATCAGGGGCTCCCCGGAGTCGGCGTTGAGCAAGGCGTAGCCGTACGACGCCGCGTACCCGCAGGCCACGTAGAACAGGGCGAACCGTACGTGGCCCAGTCGGTCCTCGATGTTGTTGCCGAAGATCAGCAGGAACAGCATGTTGCCCAGCAGATGCACCCAGCCGCCGTGCAGGAACAGCGCGGTGAGGACGGAGAGCGCGGGCGACTTGTCGTAGCCCGGCGGGCCCAGCGCGCAGCCGCCCGACAGAGAGAGTTCGCCGGTGGGCACCAGCCGCGGCAGCTGATGGCGGATCAACTCCTGGGGTATCGCCGCGTACTGCTCCAGGAACGCCTGCGTGTGGCACAGCCGGGCCACTTCGCTGTCACCCGGCACGGAGCCGGCGAGACCCGGCATGAAGACGAAGACGAAGACGTTCGCGGCGATGAGCGCGTAGGTCACGTAGGGCGTGCGGCGCGCGGGGTTCACGTCATGGACGGGGATGACCACACCGGACTTGTGCCCCCGATACGGGGCCGGAATCAGGCAGGTCGGTGGCCGGTGAACGTACGGGGCGGGTGGTGCGTATGACTTCTCAACCGCGGATCTACGTATCTACGTGAGGAACAGGCGATGAACGACCGAGTTGCCCCGGCGATGCACGCCACCCCTGATGGTGAGGCCGAGATCTCGCTGGTGGTGCGGCTGCCCTGGGAGGACGTGGCCGCGCTCGGCCAGGAGGCCGGGCGGCTGGCCGCCCGGATGCAGCGGCCGGTGACGCTGGACGAGGCCGTGAGCCACCGGTTGCGGTCGGCGCGGCCTGCGGCGCACGCGAAGCCGGCCTCGGCGCCGACGGCGCCGCCCGCCGCGGTGACGTCCGCGGTGACGTCGGCCGCGTCGGTGTCCTCGTTGCCGTCGCGGCCTCCGGCGGATCAGGCGCGGCAGGCGATCGATCGGATCACCGGTACGTCAGCCATGTGACGGGGAGCCGGGGGAGTGCCGGGTGAGCGCCGTGGGGGTGCTGTGCGTCGCCGGGTGCGGGTGATTCGTGGCTGGTCGCGCAGTTCCCCGCGCCCCTCAAAAGCGACATGACCCCCTTGGTTACCAGGTGCCCGGCTCAGGAAGCGCCCGACCTCACCGCCGCCGTCGCCTTTCGCGCCGCCACCAGGATCGGGTCCCAGACCGGGGAGAAGGGGGGCGCGTAGCCGAGGTCCAGGGCGGTCATCTGTTCCACCGTCATGCCCGCGGTGAGGGCCACCGCCGCGATGTCGACGCGCTTGCCCGCGCCCTCCCGGCCGACGATCTGGACGCCGAGGAGGCGGCCGGTGCGGCGTTCGGCGAGCATCTTCACCGTCATGGGGGCGGCGCCGGGGTAGTAGCCCGCGCGGCTCGTGGACTCGACGGTGACGGTGACGTACTGGAGGCCGGCCCGGTCGGCGTCCTTCTCCCGCAGGCCGGTGCGGGCGATCTCCAGATCGCAGACCTTGCTGACGGCGGTGCCGACGACCCCGGGGAACGTGGCGTAGCCGCCGCCGACGTTGGCGCCGATGATCTGCCCGTGCTTGTTGGCGTGGGTGCCGAGCGGGATGTGCCGCTCGCGGCCCGAGACCAGGTCGAGGACCTCGACGCAGTCGCCGCCGGCCCAGATGTTCGCGTGGCCCCGCACGCGCATCGCGAGATCGGTGAGCAGGCCGCCGTGTTCGCCCAGGGGAAGGCCTGCCGCCTTCGCCAGGGTCGTCTCGGGGCGTACACCGATGCCCAGCACCACCACGTCCGCCGGGTACTCGGCGTCCTCGGTGGCGACCGCGCGGACCCGGCCGTCGTCGCCGGTGCGCAGGGCGGTGACCTCGGCGTCGTCGACCATGGTGATGCCCAGGCCCTCCATGGCCTTGTGCACCAGCCGGCCCATGTCCGGGTCCAGGGTGGACATCGGCTCCTTGCCGCGGTTGACGACCGTGACCTCGTACCCCCGGTTGATGAGCGCCTCGGCCATCTCCACGCCGATGTATCCCGCGCCGACGACCACCGCGCGACGGCCCTCGGTGGCGGTCAGCGTGTCCAGCAGGGCCTGGCCGTCGTCCAGGGTCTGCACGCCGTGCACCCCGGCCGCGTCGACGCCGGGCAGGTCGGGGCGGATCGGGCGGGCGCCGGTCGCGATGACGATCTTGTCGTACGCGGTCCAGGACTCGGTGCCCGCGTCGAGGTCCCGCGCCCGCACGCGGGAGCCCTCGACGTCGATCTCCACGACCTCCGTACGCATGCGGAGGTCGATGTCCCGGGCCCGGTGCTCCTCGGGCGAGCGGGCGATCAGCCGGTCGCGCTCGGGGACGTCGCCGCCGACCCAGTAGGGGATGCCGCACGCCGAGTAGGAGGTGAAGTGGCCCCGTTCGAACGCCACGATCTCCAGGGCGTCGGGGCCCTTCAGCCGACGGGCCTGCGACGCGGCGGACATGCCCGCCGCGTCGCCTCCGACGACCACCAGGCGTTCCCTCGAACGTTCTTCAGCGCGGCTCGTGTTCATGGGAACACGCTACGGGGGTCCCGCATCCGGGACCCGCGTCACTCCCCTTCCTGCCGCTGCTCCCGCTCCTCCCGCTCCTCCTCGGCCGGTCCGGGGGCCGAGAGCGATGCCGCCGCTCCGGCCGCCACCGGCGCGGGCCGGCGGGATCGGGTGAGGCGGTACCACACGAGCAGCACCACGGCCGTCGTCACCGCGAAGGGGAGGATCGCGGCGAGGGCCATGGCCAGCCAGCGGAAGACGGCGACGAACGCGTTCCAGCCGCCGGCCAGCGCGTCCACGAAGCCGGGGTCGTCGTCCACGGGGGCCTTCTTCACCGCGGTCTCGGACAGGGTGAGCGTGATGGTGGCCAGGCTGGTGCGGTCCTTCAGGGACTTCTGCTGGGCGAGCAGGGCCTCCAGGTCGGCCTGACGCGTGCTCAGCTCGCCCTCCAGGGTGACCACGTCGCCGAGCTTGGTCGCCCGGTCCATCAGCTCCCGGATGCGGGCCACACTCGCCCGCTGCGTCTTGATGCGGCTCTCCACGTCGACGACCTGGTCCGTGACGTCCTCGGCCTTCGTCTTCCGCTCGATCAGCTTGCCGGTGCCCTCCAGCTCGGTGAGGACCTCCTCGTACTTCTCGGCGGGCACCCGCAGGACGACCCGGGTGCGCTCGCGGTCCTTGCCGTCCCGGGTGGTGGACTCGCTGCCGACGAACCCGCCCACGCCCTCGACGGCGGTGCGGGCCTCGTCCAGGGCCTTCGGCACGTCCTTGACCCGCACGGTCAGGGTGGCGGTGCGGATGATGTGGCTCGGGCTGACGCTCGGCGGCGCGTCGGAGCCCTTGCCCTTGCCGGTGGAGTCGCTGTTGCCGCTCTGCTCGGAGAGGGCGCCCTCCTGCCCGGCCATGCTGTCGTCGGCCCGGCTCCCTGCCTCCGCGGCGCTCTTGTTCGAGCCGCCCGAGGAGTCGTCACGGGCGCTGCAGCCCGTGAGGGCCAGGGCGGCGGCGAGGAACAGGGCAGCCAGGGCCCCTGCGGGCCGCCGGGAACGTCGTACGAGTGTGTCGGCCATTGCTGTGTGCCCCCCGGGCGTCGAGAAATGCCTGTCTGTCGTGCTGACGGTCCTTTGACGCCGGAGCGGACCGGAACGTTGGGCGCGGGCAGTCGCGAAGCGGTCACGGTCGGGACTCGGCGGGGCCACGGCTGAGCCGCCGGGCGGGCGGGACCGGCGACATGACTGTCAGTGACGTCTGAGAGGGTGGAACCATGAGCGGATCACGTACGGACGTCGGGCGCGACGCCGGACACGTCGTCGTCATCGGGGCCGGCATCGCGGGGCTGGCCGCCGCGCACGGGCTGCTGGACCGGGGCGCGAGAGTGACCGTCCTGGAGGCCTCGGACCGCGTCGGTGGCAAGCTGCTGCCGGGCGAGATCGCGGGAGTCCGCGTCGACTTCGGCGCCGAGTCGATCCTGGCCCGCCGGCCCGAGGCGGTCGCCCTCGCCCGGGAGGTCGGCCTCGCCGGCCGGCTCCAGCCGCCCGCCACCGCCACCGCCTCCCTCTGGACCCGGGGCGCCCTGCGCCCCATGCCCAAGGGGCACGTCATGGGCGTTCCCGGCACCGCGTCCGCCCTGGCCGGTGTCCTGTCCGACGAGGGCCTGGCGCGCATCGAGCGCGACGCCGACCTGCCGCGCACCGAGATCGGCGACGACGTGGCGGTGGGGGAGTACGTGGCCGCCCGCCTCGGCCGCGAGGTCGTCGACCGTCTGGTGGAGCCGCTGCTCGGCGGGGTCTACGCGGGCGACGCGTACCGCATCTCGATGCGCTCGGCCGTCCCGCAGCTCTTCGAGGTAGCGCGGACCCACACCTCCCTCACCGAGGCCGTCCGGGGCATCCAGGAGCGGGCGGCCGCCGCCCGGCAGACCGGCCCGGTCTTCATGGGTGTCGAGGGCGGTGTGGGGCAACTGCCGCTCGCGGTCGCCGAGTCGGTGCGGGCACGCGGCGCCGAGATCCTCACCCGGACGCCCGTCACGGAACTGCGCCGCCTGGCCTCGGGCGGCTGGCGCGTCGTCGCCGGAGGCTCGTCGGGCGTGGCGCGTGCCCGTGACGACGACGCCCTCGTGCTGCACGCGGACGCCGTCGTCGTGGCCGTCCCCGCCCCCGTCGCCGCCGGCCTGCTGCGGGCCGAGGCGCCCGAGGCCGCCACCGAGCTGGCCTTCGTCGAGTACGCCTCGATGGCCCTGGTCACCCTCGCCTACCGCCGCGCCGACGTCACCCTCCCCGAGGGCAGCGGGTTCCTGGTGCCGCCGGTCGACGGCCGCACCATCAAGGCGTCCACCTTCGCCTCCCAGAAGTGGGGCTGGATCGCCGACGAGAACCCGGACCTGCTGGTCCTGCGCACCTCGGTCGGCCGCCACGGCGAGACGGCGATCCTGGAGCACGACGACGCCCACCTGGTGGAGGTGTCGAGAACCGACCTGCGCGAGGCCACCGGCCTGACCGCCACCCCCCTGGAGACCCGCGTCACCCGCTGGGACGACGGCCTGCCGCAGTACCCGGTCGGCCACCACGCGCGCGTGGCCCGTCTCCGCGAGCACCTCGGCAAGCTGCCGGGCCTCGCGGTGTGCGGCGCGGCGTACGACGGCGTCGGCATCCCGGCGTGCGTCGCGAGCGCCGCCGACGCGGTCGACCAGATCCACGGTGACCTGCGCGCGGTGCGGCACCTCACCGCCCACCCGGTGCAGAGCCTCCACGGCGGAGCGGGAGAATGAGACCCATGAGCGACGACGCCCCCACCACCGAGTCCGGCCGCACCCCGAACAAGGGCAAGCTGGCCAAGGACCTCAACGAGGTCATCCGTTATACGCTGTGGTCCGTCTTCCAGCTGAAGGACGTACTGCCGGAGGACCGCGCCGGGTACGCCGACGAGGTCCAGGAGCTGTTCGACCAGCTCGCCGCCAAGGACGTGACCATCCGCGGTACGTACGACGTGTCGGGCCTGCGCGCCGACGCCGACGTCATGATCTGGTGGCACGCCGAGACCGCCGACCAGCTCCAGGAGGCGTACAACCTCTTCCGCCGCACCCGGCTGGGCCGCGCGCTCACCCCGGTGTGGTCGAACATGGCGCTGCACCGCCCCGCCGAGTTCAACCGCTCGCACATCCCGGCGTTCCTCGCCGACGAGACGCCCCGCGACTACGTCAGCGTCTACCCCTTCGTGCGCTCCTACGACTGGTACCTGCTGCCCGACGAGGACCGCCGCCGGATGCTCGCCGACCACGGCAAGATGGCCCGCGGCTACCCGGACGTCCGGGCCAACACGGTCGCGTCCTTCTCGCTCGGCGACTACGAGTGGATCCTCGCCTTCGAGGCCGACGAGCTGTACCGGATCGTCGACCTCATGCGGCACCTGCGTGCCTCGGAGGCCCGGATGCACGTCCGCGAGGAGGTCCCGTTCTACACGGGCCGCCGCAAGTCGGTGGCGGAGCTGGTGGCGGGCCTCGCCTAGGCCCCGTGAGGGGCGCGGGGAACTGCGCGATCAGCCACCGCGGCCCGCGGTTCCCCGACGGCCTTGCGCCCAGTGGCGCTCGGCTCGGGCCGCCCCGCGCACGCGGCCCTCCGCTCCGGCACCCGCCCCTCCAACAGGTACGCCTCCAGGTACCCGTTGACGCACCTGTTCGTCCCTCCCGCGACCCCGTGGTTCCCCGCGTCCCGCTCGGTCACCAGGGCCGCCCCCGAGAGCCGCCGGTGCAGCTCGATCGCCCCGTCATACGGCGCGGCCGCGTCCCGCTCGGCCGCCAGGATCAGCGTCGGCGGCAGCTCACCGGGCCCGGTCCGCACGTCGAGCGGCCGTTGACGCGGGCCGCTCCAGTAGGCGCACGGCAGGTTCGTCCACACGTTGTCCCAGGTCTCGAAGGGCGCGGTCCGTGCGAGCCGGGTGTTGTCGCGGTCCCAGTCCCTCCACCGCGTCGGCCAGGGCGCGTCGTTGCACTCGACGGCCGTGTAGACGGCCTTCGCGTTCTCCTGCTCGACGACGGCCTCCGGGTACGGACCGGCGATCTGGACCAGCGGCTCCGGGTCGCCCTTCAGATACGCGGAGAGCGCCAGGGCCCGCTGCGGCCAGAGGTCGTCGTAGTACGCGGCCTGGAGGAAAGCGCCCTGCAGCTGGGCCGGGCCGACCTTGCCGCCGGCGGGCCGGGCGGCCAGCCGCGCCGCCGCCCGCTCGTAGCTCCGCAGCACCTTCCGTGGGGTGTCACCCAGCCCGTAGACCCGGTGGTGCTTGGCGACCCAGGCCCGGAAGTCCGCCCAGCGCCCCTCGAACGCGGCCGACTGGTCGAGGTTGTTGCGGTACCAGATCTGCTCGGGGGCCGGGTTCACGGCCGAGTCGAAGACCATCCGGCGGACGTGCGAGGGGAACAGGGAGGCGTACAGCGCCCCCAGGTACGTCCCGTACGAGGCCCCCATGAACGTCAGTCGTGGCTCGCCGAGCGCGGCGCGCAGGACGTCCAGGTCACGGGCGTTGTTGAGGGAGTGGTAGTGCCGCAGCGCGCTCCCGCCACGCCGCGCGCAGTCCCGCGCGTAGGCCTTGGCGCGCGCGACGCGTTCCTTCTTGTACGCCGGTGAGGGGTGCGTAGGTGCCGGGGCGGGTCCCCGGTGCAGGCGCTTCGGGTCCTGGCAGGACAGCGGTGCCGAGCGGCCGACCCCGCGCGGGGCGTAGCCGACGAGGTCGTAGGCGGCGCCGACGCGCTTCCAGTCCGGGAGGTGGCCGACGAGCGGGAAGAACATCCCGGAGGCGCCGGGCCCGCCCGGGTTGAACACGAGCGCTCCCTGCCGGGCGACCTTCCTCCCCTTCGCGTCCTTCCCCTTCGCCGCAATGCGGCTGACGGTCAGTGAGATCTGGCGTCCGTCGGGCCGGGCGTAGTCGAGCGGCACCTCGACCGTCCCGCACCGCACCCCGTCCGGCAGCCCCTCCGCCACCGGGCACTTCCCGAACCGGATGCCCTCGCCCGCGGCCCGCTCGGCCGCGACGGCGACCGGGTCCGCCGCCGTCCGGGTCATGTCCCCCTCGGCCGGCGCGACGCCGAGGGCGCTCAGCACCACCGCCCCGACAGTCCCGTAGAGCACGGCAGCCCGCATGGCGAATCCCTCCGAAGCACGACAGCGACAAAGGGATGTTTGGCGTGAAATAGGGCGAATGTAAAGGACCGTCGGGGAGTGTCGCCGTCACCGTCGCTGCTCGAACGCCGCCCGCAGCTCCGGAGACCCGACCGCGCCCACGCCCCAGACCGCCACGGAGACGAGGTCCGCCAGGTCGCCTCCGCCCCGGCCCGCGACGGTCCGCAGCACCCGCATCCCCTCCGGTGTCGCCCACCGCGTGCCCGGCTGCCTCTCGACGCGTGCGATGACCAGACAGCTGAGCGTCAGCACCAGCGGCAACGCGAACCACAGCGCGACCAGGACGCGGTGCTCCTCGAACCCCTGAGCCGGCAGCATCAGCGCCAGCGCCCCCAGTCCACACACCCCCAACGCGGCGCCCCGTACCTGGGTGACCGCGTCGGCCACGCTCGCGCGCGCGGCCTCGGGGACGGCCAGCCCCGCCGCGACGAGCCGGTCGGAGAGGCGGCGTACGGAGTCCGAGGCCGCGGCGGCCCGCCGTACGGGCGCTATCCGGGCCTGTCCGCCGGGGCCTGTCGCGCCGATGACGGAGCGTTCCATGTCGTCCCGTCCGTCCGGGTCCACGACCGTCACCCAGCCGGTGTGGGCGAGCAGGAGCCTGCGCCCGCCGGCCATGGAGACCAGCGTGAGGTCGGCGACGCGTGCCGGACCGCCGGACAGGAACGCCGCCTCGTACAGCGTGAGCCGGTGGCAGTGGTGGGCGTGGTCGGCGTGGACGTCGGAGTCGGCCGCCGCCGCGCGCATCGAGGTCAGACAGAGTCGGGCACAGGACACGCCGGCGGCGGCCCAGGCCAGCAGGAGGAAGAGGACCCAGAGCATGGCGCGTTTCTATGCGCCGGACCCGGGTCGCACCGTGCGATGACCGTAATCCGCGGGGAAGGTGGCCGCTCTCTTCCGTTTGTTCGCCGTCGCGGTCCGCAATTGCCTTCGTAGTGTCCGGCCGGGGCCCGTCCCGCTCAGTCGTCGTCCACCGGGCCGTTGGCGGCCGGCGGCAGGGTGTACGTCGGTGACGGATCCGGCCGGGACGGGACGGGTGAGGGGGCCACCGGGACGGGGGAGCCGGGGTCGGTCAACGGGATCGGCGGCGTGGGGGAGTTGGTCAGGGGCGGGGCACTCGCGGAGGCGGCGTCGCGGGCGATCGCGTCGTAGTCGACGAGCCCGGTGGCCTCCAGGACCTTGATGTGGTCGAGGACGGTGGTGTTGGCGTCGTCGGCGAGGTCACGGACCAGCGAGTTGCGGGTGGTGGCCCGGACCTGGGCGACGACGGAGAAGACCTTGCCGTGCGCGAGGCGCAGGATGTTGGCGAACTCGCGGTCGTACGTCTCGCCCTGCGCCGCCGTCAGCGTGTCCAGCCACGCCTTCTGCTGGTCGCTCGGCTGGTTGGGCAGCGGCACGGCCAGGCGCGCCGCGACATTGCGGACCCGCGTGTCGAGGAAGGCGTGCCCCTCGACGAGGTGCTCACCGGCGGTGCGTACGGCCTGGGTGCCGCCCTTCGTCTGGGCCTGCTGCCCGGCCGGCAGCTCCCACAGCCCCGCCAGTCGGACCTTGGTGACGAAGTCCCGGTCCAGCGCGGACAGCGGGCCGTACTGCGTCGTCACGGTGGACGCGTTGAGCACGCTCACGCCGGTGCCGGAGCGGTCCGCGTACGACCAGATCGGGAAGAGCAACGCGACGAGCGTCGCCGTCAGTCCGGCGATGATGAGTCCTGTGCCACTGAACAGTCCCCCTCTGCCGTTGGTGGTTCGCATGGTGCCTCCTGCTCGCGGCACCGCACGCTAGTGCGCAACGGGTGCTGATTGGCCTACACACCGGTATGTTACTGCCCGGTCTACGCCAACTGCCGTATGAGGAGGAACGGTTGAGGAGGGGACAAAGTGCGCCGGATGGGGTAGGCGAAGGCGTGGATGAATCACACCAAAACGTGGCGCACGGGACGCCAAACCCGTGTGGGGGGCACGGGTCTGTTAGTCGCAGCACATCTGGGGGTGAACACCCCGGCTCACCGGCGTAGCAGCACCCTGCGGGTCGCGCGGGCCAGGCGGGCCGTCGGCCGCTGGGAGAGCGGGGCGGGGCCCGAGCGCTCCAGCCACCAGCGGCGCACCTCGCGCAGCACGTCCGCGTCGTCGGGACGGCCCGTGAGCAGCACGTGCTCGGCGAAGGAGAGGGCGTCCCGCCGGTAACCGTCGGTCATCGGGTGCCCCTGCGCGTACGCGACGAAGCTCGGCCGGTACGACGATCCGAGGATCTCCGGGAGCTCGGGCGCCACCTTCGCCACCACGTCCGCCCGCTTGGCCGCGAGGGCCCGCGCCTGGACGCCCAGCCGCACCCGGTCGAAACCCTCGGGCACCGGGGTCCCCGCGACCAGCGCGGACAGCAGCGCCGCCTGTGCGAGCCCGAGCCGCTGCCGGGCGGCGGGCGCGGCCTCCTCGACCGCCTCCTCGACCGCCTCTTCGACCGCCTTCTCGTCGACCGCCTCCTTCGCCGCCGGTACCGTCTCGGCCGCCGTCGGCTCGGGGGCGAGCGCACCCACCGAGCGTGCCTTGCGCAAGGCGGCGGCGCTGTCGCCCGGAATGCCGGGGCCCCGCACCTCGGCCTTCTCCAGCACCCCCCGGATCGCCCCCAGCTCGCGCTCCAGCTCCCCCGGCTCGGGGAAGTTGTCGTCGCGCTCCAGGAGCACACCCGGCGGGGTCACCCGGGAGGCGAGGTCGGCGAGGATGTCGAGGACCTGCCGCGGGACGGGGTGGGCGTGGCTGTCGTGCCAGACCCCGTCGCGCTCGAAGCCGCCCGCGACATGGACGTACGCGATGGCCTCGACCGGCAGCTCGCCGAGCGCCTTCGCGGGGTCCTCGCCCCGGTTGACGTGGTTGGTGTGCAGGTTCGCCACGTCGATGAGGAGCCGGACGCCGGTGCGGTCGACGAGGTCGTACAGGAACTGCCCCTCGGTCATTTCCTCGCCCGGCCAGTTGATGAGCGCCGCGATGTTCTCCAGCGCGAGCGGCACCGGCAGCGCGTCCTGGGCGATCCGGACGTTCTCGCACAGCACGTCGAGGGCGTCCCGGGTGCGCGGCACCGGCAGCAGATGGCCGGCCTCCAGCAGCGGCGACGCCGTGAGGGCGCCGCCCGCCCGGACGAAGGCGATGTGCTCGGTGACGAGGGGCGCGCCCAGTGCCTCCGCGCGCTCGGCGAGGGAGCGCAGGCGCTGCTCGTCGGGGCGGTCGGCGCCGCCGAGACCGAGGGAGACACCGTGCGGCACGACCGTGACGCCCCGCTCGCGCAGGCGCAGCAACGATTCGGCGATGTGGCCGGGACAGACGTTCTCGGCGACGACCTCGACCCAGTCGACCCCGCCGTC
Organism: Streptomyces sp. MB09-02B; assembly: GCF_033794485.1. Taxonomy (NCBI): domain Bacteria; kingdom Bacillati; phylum Actinomycetota; class Actinomycetes; order Kitasatosporales; family Streptomycetaceae; genus Streptomyces; species Streptomyces sp. MB09-02B. Next base: position 3,445 of record NZ_JARGEE010000045.1, on the reverse strand, counting down.
CGTACCGGCCATGCGCTCCACGGCGTCGGCGATCTCCGGCCGCCAGCCGATCCCCGTCCCCAGCTGTGCGATCTGCTCCATCGTCCCCGTCCCCTCCTCGGTCACGTCGGTCACGGCTTCACCAGGACCCTGTGTGTCTCCCTACGGCGGACCTGTGTTCCGGCGTGACGGAGTCATGGCCCCGTCAGCCGGGGCCGAACCCCGAGGAGGGGACCTTCAGAGCAACATTTGAGCTTTCTACTGGACCTGCGGCAGACCCTGGTCCTTGTTGATCTCCTCCGGGTCCGGACGTCCGGTGGGGACGTTCCCGGACTCGAAGGGCGACGGCTTCGACTGCACGTCCGGGTTGGTGGACGGCACGGCGGGGGGCGCGGCCGGCGGCAGCCGGCCGGGGACGGGCGGCGGCGGGCCGGTCGGGCTGGCGGTACCGCTGACCGAGTTGTCGGCGATCGTCGCGAAGTCGACCTCGCCGGTCTTCTCCAGGATCGTGATGTGGTCCAGCACGGTCTGGTTGGCGTCGGAGGCCAGCTGACGGATGAGCGTGTTGCGGGTGGAGTTCCGCACGGAGGCGATCGCCGGGAAGATCTTGCCGTGCGCGGCCCGCAGCAGGTTCGCCCAGGTCTTGTTGTACTCGGCCTCGGTCTTGCTGGCGGTCATCTGGTCCAGCCAGCCCTGCTGTTCCGCCGTCGGCTGGTTCGGCAGCTCGACGCCCAGCTTCGCCGCGATGACCCGCGACCGCTTGTCGAGGTCGGTGTGGCCCACGATCAGGTGGTCGGCGGCCTCTCGGACGGACGCGCTACCGCTGCGCTCCAGTGCCTGCTGCCCGGCGGGCAGCTCCCACAGTCCCGCCAACCGCACACGGATGAGCAGGTCGCGGTCGCCGGGGGTGAGCGGCCCCCACTGCGTGGTCACGGTGTCACCCGTGAGCGCGGCCGCGGCGGTCGCGTTGCGGTTGGGGTACGAGTAGAAGATGGGGTAGGCGACCGCGGTGAGTGTGCCGGCGATCGCCAGGGCGACGAGGACGGAGCCCTTGGAGCGTCGCAAAATGAGCCTCCCGGAGGAAACCAACTGATCGTTGGGGACTGAACTGTTGCTTGGAGCGCGGAGGTGACCGCGGGGGTGTCGCTGTGCCTGTCGGGTCCCGGGCCGCCGCCCGGGGGCGGGGCCACGGGTCGCGTCAGATCGTGCCGTTGGCGATCGCGTCGAAGTCGACCTGGCCGGTCTTCTCCAGCACCGTGATGTGGTCGAGCACGGTCTGGTTGGTGTCCGAGGCCAGCTGGCGCACCAAGGTGTTCTCGGTCATGTTCCGCACCTGCCCGATGGCCGGGAAGATCTTGCCGTGCGCGGAGCGCAGCAGGTTGGCCCAGACCCGGTCGAACTGCTCGTCGGTCGCGTTGTCCATCTGCGCGAGGGAGCCCACCTGCTGCTCGTTCGGCACGTTCGGCAGCTCGACGCCCATCTGGGAGGCCACGGCCCGCACCCGCTCGTCGAGGTCCTTGTGGCCCACGATCAGGTGGTCCGCCGCCTCCCTGACCTCGGGGCTCTTCGACCGCGCCATGGCCTTCTCGGCGGCGGGCAGTTCCCACAGCCCCGCCAGCCGGACACGGATGATCAGGTCCCGGTCGGCGGCCGTCAGCGGCCCCCACTGCGTGTTCACCGAGCTGGAAGCCATGTTGGCCTGGGCGGTGCCCGAACGGTCTGCGTAGGACCACATCGGGAACGACAGCGCGCCGACGGTGACGACGAGAGCCAGGCTGGCGTAGACCGAGCCGTTGAGACGAGGCAAAGTGATCCTCCCGGATGATGCCAACTGGTCGTTGGAGCAGTTGCTTGGCCAGTACCGGGAAGTACGTGCGGTGCGCTGGAGTTGTTCAACGCCCTTCGAACCGGCTGAGGAAGGCGCTCAAGCGGACACGATTCAGCGCGGCCGGGTCTCGGGCCGCCGCTCAGCCGCGCAGCGGCCGGTGGTCCGCGACCACCGTGCAGGAGCCCGGGGCGACCTCCGTGAAGCCGGCGTCACGGACGACGGGCAGGGCGGCGGTGGTGAGGGCGTGCCAGTGGCCGGGGGCGGCGGTGCGGACGGCGAGGGGGAAGCCCGCGTCGCGCCAGGCGGTGCGGGCCGCGTCGTCCAGGTCCCACCAGGCGAGCTGCGCCCCGTGACCCGCCTGGGCCATCGCCTTGCCCGCCGACATCTCCACCTCGGGGTTCAGCCACAGCACCGGGGCCGCGGGCTCGGGGTCAGACGGTGGCTCCGGGTCGTCGAGGTCCGTGCCGGAGACCTGGAGCCGGGCCAGGTCCTTGGGCCAGCCGTCGAGCGGGACCGGCGGGAAGACGCGCACCTCGGCCGACTTGCCGGTCACCGTGATCCCCGGCAGCGCCTCGGCCCGCCGCCACTCCGCGCCGCGTGCCCGCCGCACCACCTTCCGGATACGGGCGTCCTGCCAGCTCCGCATCGCCTCGGCCCACTCTCCCCCACTCTCGGCTTCGCTCGAGCGGGAGGTACCCCCACCGCCCAGCGACCGCGCGTCGCTCAGCATCACCAGCACCGCCCGCGCCGCCGTCTCCAGCGCGTCCGTACGCGCCGGGGGCGAGGCCTTCTCGATGTGCGCGACCAGGGGCAGCACGAACTGCGGCGCCTCGTCGCGGGAGGTCCGCTCGTCCCGGAAGGGGCTGTCCTGAGTGGCATCACCGGTGGTCACCCGCCCAGTCTGCCAGGCGCGAGACCCGTTCCCGGCCCCCTGCTCGCTCGCCTGTACGAGGATGGGGGCATGGAACGTGAGTTACTGCTGAGGCTGGAGGGCGTCGGCCGACGGTACGGCCTCCGCGGCGACTGGGTGCTGCGCGGCGTCGACCTGGAGATCGCCCCCGGCACGCTGATCCGGGTGGAGGGCGCCAACGGCACAGGCAAGTCGACGCTGCTGCGCGTCCTCGCCGGGCTCGACGCGCCCACGCAGGGCCGGGTGACGGGACGCCCGCGTACGGCGTACGTCCCCGAGCGCTTCCCCGCCGCGCTGCCGTTCACCGCCGTCGAGTACCTCACCCACCTCGGTGCCGTGCAGGGCCTGGACCGCCCGGCCGCCGCCCGCGCCGCCCACGCGTGGCTGGAGCGCTTCGGGGCCGCCGAGTACGCCCGTACGCCGATGGCGGAGCTCTCCAAGGGCAGCACCCAGAAGGTCGCCGTGGCCCAGGCGCTGCTCGCCGAACCGGAGTTGCTCGTCCTCGACGAGGCGTGGACCGGCCTGGACGCCGACGCGCGCGAGGAGTTGGAGCGGGTCGTGCGGGAGCGGACCGCCGCGGGCGCCGCCGTGGTCTTCGTCGACCATGACCCGCGCCGGCTCGACGGCGCTCCCGACGCGACGTACGCGGTGATCGGCGGAGCGCTCAACCTCCGGTCCGGGGAGGGGAGCCGACGCGCGGGGCAGGGGGACGCTTCGGCGGGAGCCTC
>NZ_JARGEE010000459.1:0-6539 GCF_033794485.1 Streptomyces sp. MB09-02B | reverse complement strand
GTCGCTGCTGACCGGGGCGCGTGGTGATCGTCCTAAGGCGATCGTCTACGACAACGACATCATGGCGGTGGCGGGGTTGTCGGTGGCGGCGGAGATGGGGGTGCGGGTGCCGGAGGAGGTGTCGTTGCTGGCGTGGGACGACTCGCAGTTGTGCCGGCTGACGCGGCCGACGTTGTCCGCGATGAGTCATGACGTGTACGGGTTCGGGGCGGAGGTGGGGCGGACGTTGTTCGGGGTGATCGCAGGGGACGGAGAGGTCGGGGTGTCGCATCCGGTGGCCACGCCTGTGCTGGTTCCGAGAGGGTCCACTGCGACTGCTCCTTGATCGCCGTACGGGACTGCGGGGACGTCGTGGCTGGTCGCGCAGTTCCCCGCGCCCCTGCGGCGGCTGCGAGTAACCGGCGGTAACATGCTGACCCGATGTGACCTTCGCCGCTCCCTCCCTCAGGGGTGGGCAGCGCTGTTACTCGCAAGTAGCATGGGCCTGAGCGCGCGCTCAGCGGTTGCGCGTCGCAGCAGTGCCGTCCCGCACCTCTGGAGGAGAGCCATCGTGCCTCGTACCGTCAAGGAAGTCGTCTTCGTCGACGGCGTCCGCACCCCGTTCGGCAAGGCGGGCCCGAAGGGCATCTACCACGAGACCCGCGCCGACGACCTCGTCGTGAAGGCGATCCGGGAGCTGCTGCGCCGCAACCCCGGTCTGGAGCCCGCGAAGATCGACGAGGTCGCCATCGCCGCGACCACGCAGATCGGTGACCAGGGCCTCACCATCGGCCGTACGGCGGGCATTCTCGCCGGGCTGCCGCAGTCGGTGCCCGGCTACTCGATCGACCGTATGTGCGCCGGCGCCCTGACCGCCGTCACCTCGGTCGCCGGTTCCGTCGCCTTCGGCGCGTACGACGTCGCCATCGCCGGTGGTGTCGAGCACATGGGCCGCCACCCGATGGGCGAGGGCGTCGACCCGAACCCGCGGTTCGTCAGCGAGAAGCTGGTCGACGAGTCCGCCCTGTTCATGGGCATGACCGCCGAGAACCTTCACGACCGGTACCCGACGATCACCAAGCAGCGCGCCGACGAGTACGCCGTGCGCTCCCAGGAGAAGGCCGCCAAGGCGTACGCCAACGGCAAGATCCAGGCCGACCTGGTACCGATCTCGGTGCGGCGGACGAACGCGGAGGCCGGTGAGACGGGCTGGGGCCTGGTCACCGCCGACGAGCCGATGCGGCCGGGGACGACCCTGGAGAACCTGTCGGGCCTCAAGACCCCCTTCCGCGTGCACGGGCGGGTCACCGCCGGTAACGCGGCCGGGCTGAACGACGGCGCCACCGCCTCGCTCATCGCGTCCGAGGACTTCGCCCGCGCGAACGACCTCCCGGTGAAGATGCGCCTCGTCTCGTACTCCTTCGCGGGTGTCGAGCCGGAGGTCATGGGCTACGGCCCGATCCCGGCGACGGAGAAGGCGCTCGCCCAGGCGGGCCTGTCCATCGACGACATCGGCCTGTTCGAGATCAACGAGGCCTTCGCCGTCCAGGTGCTCGCCTTCCTGGAGCACTACGGCATCGCCGACGACGACGCGCGCGTCAACCAGTACGGCGGCGCCATCGCCTTCGGTCACCCGCTGGCCTCCTCTGGTGTGCGTCTGATGACGCAGCTCGCCCGCCAGTTCGAGGAGCAGCCGGAGGTCCGCTACGGCCTCACCACCATGTGCGTCGGCTTCGGCATGGGCGCCACCGTCATCTGGGAGAACCCGCACCACAAGGACGCCGGAGGCGACAAGTGAGCACCACCGCTGAGCTTCTCAAGGGCGCGGCCGAGCTGTTCCCCGACGAGGTCGTGACGTCCGCGCACGTACGCCACCTCGACCTGCCGTTCAACGCCGGGCGCTTCGCGCTCATCACGCTCGACAACGGCTTCGACCACACCAAGCCGACCACCTTCGGCCCGGCGTCGCTGGCGAACCTGAACACCGCCATCGACCAGGTCGAGAAGGAGGCCGCGGCCGGCGAGATCGTCGGTGTCGGTGTCACCGGCAAGCCGTTCATCTTCGCGGTCGGCGCCGACCTCAAGGGCGTCGAGCTGCTGAAGGAGCACGAGCACGCGCTCGCCATCGGCAAGGGCGGCCACGAGGTCTTCAAGCGCCTCGCCGGCATCGCGGTGCCGACCTTCGCGTACTACAACGGTGCCGCCATGGGCGGAGGCGTCGAGGTCGGTCTGCACTGTTCCTACCGGACGGTGTCCGCGGCCCTGCCCGCCTTCTCGCTCCCCGAGGTCTTCCTCGGTCTGGTCCCCGGCTGGGGCGGCTGCACGATCCTGCCGAACCTGATCGGCGCCGACAAGGCCGTCTCGGTGATCATCGAGAACAGCCTCAACCAGAACAAGCAGCTCAAGGGCAAGCAGGTCTACGAGCTCGGGATCGCCGACGCGCTCTTCGAGGGCGCGGACTTCCTGGAGCAGTCCCTGCTGTGGACGGCGTCCGTCCTCAAGGGCGAGATCGTCATCGACCGCCCGGTCATCGACCGCGGCGAGGCCTGGGACCAGGCCGTCGCACGCGGCCGGTTCATCGCCGACTCCAAGGTGCACGGCGCGGCCCCGGCCGCCTACCGCGCGCTGGACATCATCGCCGCCGCCAAGAACGGCGACCTCCAGCAGGGCTTCGACGCCGAGGACGTCGCCCTCGCCGACCTGATCATGGGTGGTGAGCTGCGCGCCGGCATCTACGCCTTCAACCTGGTGCAGAAGCGCGGCAAGCGCCCCGCCGGCGCCCCGGACAAGTCGCTCGCGCGTCCGGTCACCAAGGTCGGCGTCGTCGGCGCCGGTCTGATGGCCTCCCAGCTCGCGCTGCTCTTCCTCCGCCGCCTGGAAGTGCCGGTCGTGCTGACCGACATCGACCAGGAGCGCGTCGACAAGGGTGTGGGCTACGTCCACGCCGAGATCGACAAGCTGCTGCTCAAGGGCCGTATCAACCAGGACAAGGCCAACCGCCTCAAGGCGCTGGTCACCGGTGTCCTGGACAAGGCCGAGGGCTTCGCGGACGCCGACTTCATCATCGAGGCCGTGTTCGAGGAGATCGGCGTCAAGCAGCAGGTGTTCGCGGAGGTCGAGGCGGTCGCCCCGGCGCACGCGATCCTCGCCACCAACACCTCCTCGCTGTCGGTGACGGAGATGGCGTCGAAGCTGAAGAACCCCGAGCGGGTCGTCGGCTTCCACTTCTTCAACCCGGTCGCGATCCTGCCGCTCCTGGAGATCGTCCGGGGCGAGGCCACCGACGACGCCTCGCTGGCCACGGCCTTCGCCGTCGCCAAGAAGCTGAAGAAGACCGCGGTCCTCGTGAAGGACGCCCCGGCGTTCGTCGTGAACCGCATCCTCACCCGCTTCATGGGCGAGATCCAGAACGTCATCGACGAGGGCACGCCGGTCGAGGTCGCGGAGAAGGCGGTGGAGCCCCTGGGCCTGCCGATGTCGCCGCTGGTGCTGCTGGAGCTGGTCGGCCCGGCCATCGGTCTGCACGTCTCGGAGACCCTCAACCGGGCCTTCCCGGACCGCTTCACGGTCTCCCCGAACCTCGCGGCCGTCGTCAAGGCCGGCAAGCGCGGCTTCTACGTCTACGACTCCGGGAAGCCGGAGCTGGACCCCGAGGTCGCCGCGCTCCTCAAGCAGGGCGACTCCGTCCTGTCCGAGGAGCAGGTGCGGGCCCGTGTGCTCGACGCCGTCGCCCAGGAGATCGGGCTCATGCTCGACGAGGGTGTCGTCGCCGAGGCGCAGGACATCGACCTCTGCCTGATCACCGGCGCCGGCTGGCCCTTCCACCTGGGTGGCATCACGCCGTACCTGGACCGTGAGGGCGTCAGCGAGCGGGTCAACGGCAAGAAGTTCCTGGAGGCCGGGGTGGCCTCGGTCCCCGCGTGACCCTCTGACAGGGGGGAGGGCCTCCGCCTGCGGGCGGAGGCCCTCTTCTCATGTGTCCGCCGCGTCCCCTTCGGCTGCCGCGAGCCGCGCCTTCAGTTCGGCGTTCTCCGCCTCCAGCAGCGCGATGCGCTTACGGGCGAAGTACAGCTCCATGACGGCGTCGTGGAACTCGGAGATGAGCTGGTCGGGGGTCAGTTGCACGGTCACGCCCCTACGCCAGCTGCGTCGGCTTGCCGCCGACGGCCTTCCAGAACAGCTTGCCGCCCTGGGCGTACAGGGAGCCCCCGCCCGCCGCGGCGGGCGCGCCCGTCGGTTCGGTGGCGACGTTCGCGAGGCGTACCGCGCCCTCGGCGAGGACGGCCGAAGCCGCGTCGGCTCCCTGGACCACGTGGAGCTGGGCCAGTGGCTTGTCCCCCCGTTTCACGCCTATGCCGGTCAGCCCGTTGCCCTTGACGACGAAGTCGTCCCGGCCCGGGGTGTTCCGCAGGATCATGAGGGCGCCGGTGGTCGGGCCGTCGGTCGCGGTCACGAAGATGCCCTGGGCGGCGGTCCCCGCCGTCCTCAGGTCGATCGAGAGCCCGGAGGAACCGGGGTCCGAGCCGTCGGCGTAACCCATGTGGGAGATCTTCAGTGTGCCGTGCGCGGTCTCCACACCCGTGAGGTACATGGCCGAGGTCTCCGGGTTGTCCGAGGTGACGTTCAGCGCCACGGACTTCTCCCCGGACGTGGCCTTGTGATTGATGGTGACCGTGTGCTCGGTCGTCGACGTCCCCAGGAACTGGGCCGGCGCGGTGTACGACGTGAACTCGCCCGCGGCGGCGGCCGTCTCCGCGCCACCCGCCGCGACGGTCACCGCACCGGCGGTGAAGCCTCCGAGGAACACTCTGCGTCCCATTGCCATGTCCGTACTCACCTTCCTTCTGGTCGAGTTGGCCATGCGATCACGCTCCACAAGATCCGCACAACGGTGTTCTGTGCTCAAACTCCGTCGGCGGGCCGGAACTTGAGCGCGTCGCCGACAGACATGCGGGCGCGTGGACGCCCCGTCAGACGGCGACCGAGGGCGCCAACGCCAGGCCCGCCTCGTCGTTCTGCCGGGCTATGCGCAGCGCTCCCCCGGCGTCGATCACCCCGAGCACCACCCGCCCGTGGGCGTCCCGAGCCAACGCCGGCGCCCCCACACCGCGCTCGCGGGTCGGCGACCACCACAGCCCGGCCTCCTCGTTCTCCGTCCCGCAGGCCGCCAGCACCACCCGCCCCTCGACGTCGCGACGGGCCAGCACCGTGCAGTCGTACCCGTCGAGCGGCGCACGCAGCACGGCGACCGGGCCCTCGGCCGGAGACCCGCCCAGCGGGATCACGGGACCGCCCGGCCGGTGCGCGACGACACCTCCGGTCTCCGGGTCGGTCCAGTAGTACGTGGCCCGGTCGGGCCCGGTCTCCAGACCGACCACGCTGCCGGGAGCGATCGACAGCGCGGTGGTCGGTTCCTGGCCGAAGTTCCCGTCGGGTTTCTCCTGCGTCCAGCGCATGACGAGGTCCTGACCGCCGGCCAGTGCCTCGACGTGCCCGGAGGCGTACGCGACCACGGCCACCGGGTCCCGCACCAGGCGGCCCTTGAGGTCGGTCCAGGCGCTCCACTTGCCGCCCGCGAGCTCCCGGCGCAGCATGACGCCGCCCCCCGCGTTGCGGGCGAGGACATGGACGTTGCCGCCGGCGCTCACCGCGCCGGTGGGCATGCCGAAGCGCGCCGCCTTCGCCGCGTCCTTGTGCGGATTGCCCAGCGAACGCCACTCGGTGACCGGTCGTCCGGTCTGGTACTGGATGGCGTGCACGACGTCCACGGCGGGCGGGCCGTCGCTCTTGGGGACCTCACGGCGGCCGAGGAAGTGCACATAGGTGTCCGCGCCCTGCACGACATGGAGGTCGGTCAGCCCCGACACGGGGAAGAGGTCCGGAGCGGTCCACTCGCCGCCGCCGGGCCGCGTCTGCGTCCAGCGCAGCAGCCCCGCACGCGCGCGGGCGTACGCGGTGAGCCTGCCGTCCTTGCCGAGGACGAGCCAGGAACCGGTGAGCGTGGTCTCGGCCCTGTGCCGCCCGCTCGCGCCGTTCGCCGCGATGTCGGCCGCCGTCCCCTGGGCGGCACCGCGCCCGGATCTGGTCCGCATGACGTGACCCGCCCCTTCCGACGACGCTCGGCGCGGCTCCCCGGCCGCCTTCTCGCACGACAAGCGGAGGCCGAGCGGCCCCCATCATAGGATCAACGTTTCGCCAACCCCGCGCGGCCGCCCGGCATGCGACCCTGTCCCCCATGGACGCGCCCCTGCTCGTGATCGTCGACGCCGCCAACGTCATCGGCTCCGTCCCCGACGGCTGGTGGCGCGACCGGCGCGGCGCGGCGGAGCGGCTGCGCGACCGTCTGGCCCGCGACGGGGTGCCCGGCAGGGACGGGCCCGTCGAGCTCGTGATGGTCGTCGAGGGCGCCGCCCGAGGTGTGGAGCCGGTGCCCGGCGTACGGGTCGAGGCGGCGCCCCGCAGCGGTGACGACCGCATCGTGGAACTCGTCACCGAGGAGGCGCACGACCGCCCCTGCCTCGTGGTCACCGCCGACCGTGAACTGCGGCGCAGGGTGGGCG
>NZ_JARGEE010000458.1:0-6577 GCF_033794485.1 Streptomyces sp. MB09-02B | reverse complement strand
CCCCCGAAGCTCCCGCCCCCTCCGCATAGCCGAAGCGGCGATCCCTCTCAGTTGCCCTGAGCGTGTAGCGACTCGTGGCGCTACCAGGCCGCCCCGTGTACGCGGGCGAGCACAGTATCGGGCGTTCTTTCGGGATGCTGCGCGGTCTGGGAGAGTCGGGAGAAGGCGGATGCTCATCACGCCGCAAAGGTCAGTAGCGCTTCCGCTCCGACAGCTTCCCCGCTCGAAACTCTGTCTTGAACGGCGACCGTGGGCGGCCGCAGCTGGACCGGTGAAGGGACATCCCTCATATCGCCCCGCATGAAAGGCAAGAGAGGCACCGCACGGCTGACAGTGTCCAGCCCCGGTGAACCAGCGCGTGCCAGCGATCGTTAACGGGCCTTCAGATGATCGCCGAGCTGTTTGAGTCGCCGCCAGGCGGCGGGGTCGGTGCCGTTGCCGAGCGTGTAATGCAGCGCGGGCCGGACCGCCGGTCCGAGGCGGGTCGGACGGGCATCCCCGGCTGACTCGGCCCTTGTCCGCCCGAATACGCGGACCGCGTCGGGGCCCAGGGTGAAGGAGACCGGAATCGGGAGCCGCTCGCGGCGGGGCGGTGTGGTCAGGTCGGCGCGGGCCTGGCGCACGCAAGCGAGCATCGACGTCAGTTGGTGTCGCGTGGCGAGAATCTCAGCCAACTCGGGGAGCGCGTCGAGGGGCGGGGCCTCGTCCGCGTCGTAACCGAGGGCGAGGGTGATGTGCTCCTCGATGCCCGAAGGGGTGTGGGTGATGTGGAGGGTGGCGATCCCCGGACGGTCCGGGGCGCCGACGGCGACCAGCCAGGTAGGCGTCGACTTCTGGGCGCGGGTGCGCGCCAGCTCCGTCAACTGCCCTGATGACCAGGGAATATTGACGGGCTCGGCGGTGGACCACCCGGCGGGTGGGGCATCGGTGAGCGTCTGCCAGCAGGCTTCCAGCGCACCTCCGAGGAGGAGATGCTCGGTCGCGGGGTGGTTGGTGCGGATATCCACGAGGAGCTGGCGCTCAGCGGCGGCAGCTTGCGGATGGGTGAACTCCTCCGCGAGCTGTGGGCCGCCGTCGGCGGCCCGCTTCGGGGTGAAATGGCCGTCATGCCAGTGGAGTACGGCGCCGGAGAGCCCGTCGTAGTAGCCGCCCTCGGGGACACGAACGACCCAACGGGCGGGCAGCCTGGTGAGCAGGGCTCGGGCGGGCTGAGTCAGCCGGGTATCAGACGGGGTGACGCACTGGACTTCTCGGCCCGACGACATCGAGGTCTGCAGAAGGTCGGTGAACCAGGTGGTCGCGGCCAGGAAAGGACGGTCCTGGAAGACCACCATCGCCCGGTCGGTCAGGACATCGGCTGCCAGCGGCTGCTCTCGGTCGGACCTGTGTCCGCCGGACGGAACGTTCACGACATCGGTGTGCGCGGATTCGGACGGCCAGGTGGTGCCGCCCAGCACTGCCACCAGACGCCCGGCCACCGACCCGGCCAGCCGCCCGGCCTCCTCCACCGCTGTGCTCCCTCGTACCTCGGTCCACCACACCGGCTCCTCAGCCGGTACGTGCTGTCCGAACAACCGGCGGACTTCACCTGGCACTTGAAGGAAGAGCGGCGCCTCGACGTTCACCAAGGGGCGCCCGTCAGGTGCGCACAACCGGACGGCGGCGCCCTCTGAACCACTGTCCAAGCGCACGTCAGGCCCACCGGCGTACAACCCGGCCAGCAGGGCGCGGACATCCGGTGCCTTCGAGGTGAGGGCGATGACGTCCCGAGTCACAAGACTCCTCAACTGGAGGGAAGGGGAATCCAGGCGATCAGAGCCTGCTGGTCAGGTCTGGCCCCAGGCCATCTTCATACGCCTCCGGGATCGCCAGCCCTTCCGGAGTGGAGGAACCGAAGTAGGTCGGATCGCCTGGTTCAGGGGAGACGCCGAGCACTCTGCTGAGTTCCTGCAAAGCAGCCGCGAGCCGTGGAGCGTTGTGGTGGTACACCTCGGGGTGGGGTTTGCCCGAGAAGTCGTACCAGGCCCAGATGTCGTGATGGACGGACAAATCCGCCGAGAGCCCCGTGGGGGCCGGAGAGACGGACAGATCGACCAGCTGCGGCTCTTGGTGTGATTGTCCAGCCGCGTCGATCCATTTTCCTGTACCGATTACGTGCACATCATCGATCTTCGCTGAGGGGAAAGCGGCTGGGCGACTTCCGAGCAATCGTTCCGGGAGGCTCGGGTCTCCCAACTGCGTCGTGAGTTCCAGACTGCTCCTGATGCCGGTGGTCCCGATGTCCAGCACGTACCAGCCGAATTCCAGCTTGGCGGGGGCCAGGAGTTCGAGCCCGACGAGCGCCTCGCTCATCCTGGATGCTGTCGCCAGCGCCGATTCCAGTCCGGGTTCAGCGACCTCGTCGAGATCCCAGAACCAGGAACCACACTCCCTCGGCGCGCGCATCAATTTCGACATAATTTTTTTCCTTACGGGAATGTGGGTCCGTCCGGTGGGACGGTTACCGAGCCGTCCGTGAAGCGCAGAATGAACGTCCCGCCTACTCTTCTTGCCTGGAACTCTGCCTCATCGAACATCTTGGGAGTGAGATCCCTCATCGACTGGTGCACGTCCAGAATTGCCACCCGGTGGCTCATTCCCTCGTGCGCCAACTGCCCGGCTGCCTTCCTGGCGGCGCTCTTGATGCCTGCGATGTTGGTGACATCCTTGAGCTGATAACCGTAGTCGATGTTTCCGTCAGGGTGCCGGGTGTAGACGTCGAGGTCGAACGTCGCTGTATCGAGTTCGACGCCCACGCGGCCGACCCCATGGGCTTGAAAGTCGGTGACAAGTCTCATGGCCATGTGAACCGCGGGGACCATGCCCTTCGGATCAGCCTTGGTCGGCCCCTGCTTACACATGTCCAGGAGTTTGTTGTAGCCCTCCACCTCACGCAAATGCCCGCGCGAGATCATGTCAGCGGTACCGGCCCCGTACGGGTCCTTTCGCAGCGATCGAAGCACGCTCGCCTGATCACGGGCGTCCATCTTCGCCCGGTCGAGTTCCGCGACGACGCCGGCTTCCTGCTCCGGCTCCATGCGGCCCGTCTGGGCCTGCGTCACGTCGTCGACGTTCTTGGTGTATTTGTCCGGGTCGATGTCAGGAGGCCCGTCCGAGGACCCGCCTTCCGGTGATGGATCCTCCGCTCCCGGTGCCGCGTGACCCTCATCGAGGTGGCCGCCCCCGTTCCCATGGGGCGGATCCGTCGGAAATCCATCAGGCGAAGCCGCGCCAGAACCGGTGTGCGCTTCTCCGGCGCGGGGACTGCCCGTCGGCCCCTGACCATCCGCTGGGGAGTGACCCGCACCCGATCCCCGCATGTCGCCGGCAGTGCCGCCCGATCCACCGCGCGCTGGTGGCTGCTGGTCGGTTCCACCGTCCCGGCCACCGGATGCGCTGTCGTGACCGGCCCTCGACGGCGGGTTCTCGCCCGCTTGGGCGGTGGCGTCGTTGCCGCGGGTGCCCACGCCGACCGGCTCGCGGACGCGTGGAGGTTCGGCGGAGGGGGTGTGCTGGGTGACCGCCGGCTCAGATATGGCTGGGCTGGTGTCGACGACGCCGTTCTTGCTGGGAATGAACTCGCCGTCCGCGATGCGTACTTCGGAGCCGTCGGCAAGGCGCAGGACGCTGTGGGTGGCGTCCGCGGCGGCTGCCGCGTCCGTGGCGGCGTGGAGGCCTGTGGTCACCTCGCGGATGGTGGGCAGAGCGCGTGCGGCTGTGGAGACGGTCCTGGCGGCGGCGCCGATCGGGTCGAGGACCTCGCCGACGGTGGCGAGGGTACCGGCCACGCGGGCGCCGGCACCACCCTTGCCCGCAGCGGAGAGGCCCTTGGCGGTGGCTCCCAGGGGGCCTGCGCCGAGGGTGAGGGTGTTGAAGACGAGGGTGCCTGCCGCCTTGCCGGGATTGTCGTCCCAGTCGTCCCAGCCGACGAGGCCCTTGGCGAACTCCTTCGCGTAGGGCCGGCTCTCGTCCATGAACTGTTCCTGCCACGGACCGAAGGTCGGCTCCCGGTCGCCGTGCGGGTCCAGAAGGTACGATTCTGCGCCCACGATCACCCGGGCCAGGCCCTCGCGGGTCGCGTCGCCTTCCTCGCCTGGGCTGAAGAGGTTGACCACTCCCTCGACCGTGCCGACGACGTTGTCCTTCAGGCTGAGGCCGAACTCCTTAAGGTGGTAATCGATGCCGAAGGGGAGCGCCTCGTGGTGGGCGGGGGTGCCCCACGGCAGCCGGTCCGCCTCGGCGAGCTGGTCGGTGTTGAAGCCGTAGGGGTTGTCCTGCTTGGGGCTGCCGTCGTTGATGTGCCACTGGGTGCCGCCGACCAAGGCCGTGATCTTGTCGGCGCAGGTCACCTCGGCCTGCTGGAAGGCGGCGACCGTCGCGTTCACCGCGTCCCAGATGGCCTGGTGCTCGTCGACCTTGTCCTGGTCCTTCTGCCAGTTCTGGAGCAGGGCGTCGTCGCCTTCGACCGACGCCACGAACACCCGCGCCTGGCCGCGCAGCGCCTCCAACTGCCTGACGATCTCCGCGACTTCGACCATGTAGTCGAAGAGCGCGTTCGCCACCGTGTCCAGGTCGTCCGCGAACGATGACGACTTCGACTCCACCGCCTGCGTCGTGGCGAACAGCTGGCCCGCCTCCGGGGCCTTGTACGACGACGACAGGTTCTGGAAGCGGGTGTGCACGTCACCGCCGTGCTCCCGGATCGCCTTCGCCGCCCGCCGCATGGCGGCGATCTGCTGCTGCAACTCGACCAGATCACCGGTGAAGGAAGGTATCTTCTCCGGGCTGATCACGGCTGCTCACCGCCGCCGGACGGGGTCCCCGCCTCGTACGACCGCTTGCGGGCCGCCTCCAGGAACTCCGTCACATCCGGGGCCAGGGTCGCCTGCCGCTGGGCGTTCCACGCCTGCTCCAGCTCTCCGGCGCCGTACGCGTTCGTCGCCTCGATCGCACCGTTCGCCGAGTTGCTCGCGCGCAGCGGCAGGAACACCACATCCCGCTCGGTCCCGGTCACGAACTCGCCCAGCGCGACCGCCACCAGACCCGACGCCTGGCCGGCAGCCGTCGAGGCGCCCTCGCCGTCGAACGACAGCGTGCCCGCAGACTCCATGGCACCCTGCACGGCACCGCCGTACAGCGTGATGCCCTTGTTCATGCCCTCGGCGGCCTCCCGCACCGTCGAGATCACCGCCCCCACCCCGGCAGGTGAGATGTCCCACCCCGTCATACCAACCCCCGCGAATCCCAGGCCGACGCTTCCCACACGATCAGACTCGTGATCCAGCATCACATGCCCCACTGACAACTGGGTCCCATCTAACTCAGGCTCTGTTGCAGGAGCAACGCACTTCACTCCACAGCGCGTTGCCCAGAGCACTCGGCATACGGCTGTCGGGGAGCAGAGGAGGAGTCGCACGTGGAGGGTGTAACCAGACGGCTTGACGGGGGGCCCTGGCGGGAGAGCGGTGTGGGAGAAGGCGGGTGTGGCAGTGGCGCCCAGGACGGACCCTCCGGACGCCACCGGCCTCAAGGCGGAATACCTCTACGTCGTCACTCCCGGTCGGTCGTGATGATACCGACGCATTCTTCGAGCGCGGCATGCAACGGCGTGACGAAGGCGGCGAGTTCGGCGTCCGAGGCCTTCCCCATGTCCAGTACGGCGCCGACGACCGTTACCAGGACGGCGGCGGCCTTCAGCGCTTGCGTTTCGGCCAGCCCTTCAAGAAAACCGCCGGGGCGCGTGACCGCGAAAGCCTCCTTGCCGGTTGCTGGGTCGATGCCGAGGCTGCGTAGAGGAGACGCATGCGTACTCATACGGCGACCTCCCACGGAACGTAGTCCTGCCCCAGCGTCGCCAACACCGCTGACCGGCGCCGCTCCCGCTGAAGGCGGCGCCGGTCATGTTCGTCCCGCTCGCGTTCCCACGCGACGACGTACGGGCGGACCAGGGGCATGCCGTCGGCGGTGATGAAGTCCGCCGGGTGCCGGAGCGTGATCACGGGCGGGGGCTCCGGTGCGGGTGGACAGGAGGTCAGGGGCAGCGGCGGCTGCGCCCCGGA
The DNA here is from genome assembly GCF_033794485.1 of Streptomyces sp. MB09-02B. Lineage (NCBI taxonomy): Bacteria > Bacillati > Actinomycetota > Actinomycetes > Kitasatosporales > Streptomycetaceae > Streptomyces > Streptomyces sp. MB09-02B. The sequence continues at coordinate 479 of NZ_JARGEE010000458.1, read as the reverse complement.
GCGGTGGGCTCCGCGGGCGGGCAGGAAGAGGTTCAGAATCGCGGCCAGTAGGCTGCGCATAAGTCGACTCCTTGTCAGTCGGCTCAGCCCCGGCACGGAAGCTCTCACCCTTCCCGCCGGGGCGTTTCTTTGGGCCACTGTATCGCCTTGTATCGACTCGTCGCGAGACGTATCTCAAAGAGCGCACATCAGTCCGCTTGCCTAGCGTCAAGTTCATGAACCCTGACGCTGAGATCGACCATGGCGCGCCGCTGACCCCGTACCGGCAACTGGCCGAGATCCTGCGCGGGCAGATTCAGCGTGGTGACTGGCAGCCCGGGCGGATGCTGCCGAGTGAGGCCCAGCTCGTGCAGCGGTACGGGATCGCGCGTACGACCGTGCGGCGGGGGCTCGGCCTGCTGGCCGACGAAGGCTGGGTGTACGCCGTACCCCAGCGGGGGTGGTTCGTCACCGACCCCCTACCGCCTTCCCCCGAAACC
>NZ_JARGEE010000457.1:0-6580 GCF_033794485.1 Streptomyces sp. MB09-02B | reverse complement strand
GCCCCGTACCCCAGCCCCGAGAGAGAGGCGGCTGGCGTCGTCGAACTCGCCCGACCCGCCGACACCACCGGCCCGCGGCCTGACGGCCGAACCTCTCTCCACGAACTCCCCGACGACTTCCACCTGAACGACACCATGCGCCGCTGGGTCGCCAGCACCTTCCCCGGACTCGACCCCGACTTCGAAACCCAACAGTTCATCTCCCACTTCCGATCCGAAGGCCGCCGCAAGAAGAACTGGCACGACGCCTGGCAGAAGTGGATCCGCGACTCCGCCGCCTACGCCTCCCGCCGCAACCACACCCCTGGCGGCAAGGTCATCCAGCTCCCCACCGGCCAGACCCTCACCGGCACCGACGCCCGCGTCCACGGCTGGCTCTCGCTGCCCTCCGAGGAGGAGATCTCGTGACACCCGACGAAGCACAGCAGCTCCTCGCCGCCTGCGCCGCCTACGACAACCGACAGCCCTCCCAGATTGCCAAGCGCGCATGGGCCGCCGCCCTGAAGAAGATCCCGCTCGACGACGACTGCTTCGAGGCCGTGGCCCGCTACTACGCCACCCCCGCCAAGGACGGCGGACGGCTGTGGATCCAGCCCGCAGACGTCGTCACCCACCGCCGTGCCGTGCGGGCCGAGCGGCTGGAGAACTTCGTCTACGAGCCCCCTGCCGGCCTCGACGACCCGGACTTCATCAAGCGGCTCCGCGGCCAGCAGTACGCCGTCGGCAGCGGCACCGCGCCCGCCCCATCGCGGGCCCCCGCACTGACCGGCGGACCGACGAAGCAGGTTGCCGAGTTCCTCGCCAGCGTCGGCCGCGACATACCGGCCGAGGACGACGAGACGGCCGCAGTCCGCCGCCCTGGCCCGCTCGGCGTGGAGTGCCCGAAGTGCTCGGCTCCGATCGGCCGGCCGTGCCGTACCCCGCGGGGGAAGGAGCGGCCCACCCATCCGGCCCGCTCCGGCGAGGCAACGGACCCGCAGGCGGAACAGGCGGAGATCGAACAGCGGCTCGCCGCTTCGGCTGCCGTCCTCCGACGGCTCGAAGCCGGAGAGGCCCTGTGACCGACCACCCGCCCGAGTGGCAGATCCGCTGCCCCTGGTGTGAGGCCGCCCCCGGTATCCGCTGCACCAGCCCCCGCGGCCGACGACTCACCGTCCAGTCCCACGACGCACGCATCCAAGCCCACACCAGCCGCACCCGCCCCGAAGGAGCCAGCTAGTGACCGCCACGCCCGAACTCACCGACCAACAGCGCTACGACCGCCGCCTCCGATGCGCCCGCGCCATCACCGCCGCCCTCCGCGAGACCCACCACGAATGGCACCGCCTCAACGACGGCGACTGGCGCCTCCTCGGCGACATCGCCCTCGACGCCCTCGGAGACACGGCCGCCGAAATCCTCACCGACGGCACCCTCATGAAGAGCCTCAACATCCGCGACGGCGTCGTCACCCTGGAGACCGAACCCGCCCGCGAAATCCTCCTGACCCTCGTCGCCTCCATGCGCGGAATGCTCGACGAGTACAGCGCCGAGAACTACCTCGAAACCGAGATCACCGCGCCCAGCACCCGCAGCGTCTCCCTCGACCTGCAAGACGGGCAGAACCCCACCGACTCGTACACGGTCACGATCCAGCGCCGCTACCGGCCCACGCCGCACGAGTTCCGGCAGCGCGCCGAGCAGCAGCGCGACGACGTCATGCGGATCGTCGCCGACTGGTATGCGAGCAGCGAAGGCCGCGACGTCCTCATCGAAGACCTTGCCGCCGCCGGCTACCCGATTCCGGAGGACGGCCGGTGACCCGAGGACGAGGCCACACCCGCGGCTACCGCGCCCAAGACTCCGAACTCCGCCCCGGCAAAACCGTCGTCCCCTTCGGCGAGAAGACAACGATCTGCCCCGCCTGCCGCCAACGCCGGCACAACGCCTGCTGGGCCCACACCGCCGCCCTCGGCATCGGCGGAGAACCCGGCTGCCCCTGCGGCTGCCACATCCCCCTCGACGAGCCGCTCATGACCGACGAGGCCATCGACGACATGGCCGCCCACGGCCTCCTCGCCGAACACGTCAAGTTCCAGACCTCCATGGCCCTGCACTCCTCGCTCGCCATCCACTACCCCGAGGTCTGCCGCCAGTGCCTCGCCCGCGAAGGCGCCAAGACCGGCAGCCAGGACGCGCTCCCGCTGGAGGACTGATGCCCGCCATCCCCGACGCCGCCGTCGCCGTCATCGCCGCCGCCCTCGACGACTACCGACTCGCCACACCCGCCGACCAGCAAACCCCACGCGCCGCAGCCGAACGCGCCGCCGAATACCTCATGACCTTCGGCTGGGGCCTTCACATCCCCCGCGGCACCCAACCCCAACCCCCCTCCCGCGACCGCGCCCGCTGCCCCCACTGCACCGTCCGCCACCTCATCACCCTCGCCGGCCGTATCCGACGCCACGGGCCGCACGGTCACCCGTGTCCGGGGAGCGGGGCCCTCGTCCGCGCTACCGCCGCCTAACGGATCAGCACCGCGCGCGACCCCATCGCCACTGCCCGCCATTACCACAAGCTAGGACACGACATGACTGAACGGGACACAACGGGGCGCGACGGTGAACTCGGTACCGCAGCCGCCAGGCTCCGAGCCCTGACCGCCGCCGCCACACAACTGCCCTGGCGCAAGCACGACGCCGAATACCCGCACCTCGTGATCCAAGCCCCGGCAGACGTCCCCGCAACCGACTGCCACGGAATGATCTCGACGAACCTCACGCCGAACGAGTCCGCCGACGCCGCCTACATCGCGGCCATGCAGCCCACGGTCGGCGCCGCGGTCGCGGACTGGCTGGCCTGCATGGCGATGCTCGACCCCGCCGAGCGTGGCGGTGATGAGTGCGGCTGGTGCGGCATCGACCACACGCTGACGATCGCCCGCGCCCTCAACGCTCCGACCACCCGCTGACCGCTGGAGACCGCCATGACCGCACCCGCCCGCATCCAACGCCGCCGCACCAAAGGCTGGCGCAAGCCCGACAACTGCGTGATCGTCAGCCGCCCCTCCCGCTTCGGCAACCCGTTCACCATCGCGGGCGCCATCGAAGCCGAGATGGGCGACCCCCGCAGCGCCTGCGCCCAGAACTACGCCGAGTGGCTCCGCGTCGGCACCGAAGGCGGCTGGTACGAGGAGACCTACCGCATCGGCCGCCAGGTCTTCGACCGCCGCCGGATCCTCGCCGACCTCCACCTGCTGCGCGGCAAAGACCTCGCCTGCACCTGCCCGCTGCCCGAACCGGGCCAGCCGGACCACTGCCACGCCGCCGTACTCCTCCGCCTGGCCAACACCGCCGCCGTCTCGTCTGTCGTCTGACCACCCACCACCAGGAGACCCGACATGACCACCGGACTCACCGTCACCGTCAACGGCCAGCCAGTCCCCCTCGACGAATGCGGCTGGCTGCAACGCCGCCCCTGCGGCTGCATCGTCTCCGCCGTCCTCGCCGTCGTGGAGGCCGTGGACGACAGCGGCTGGGTCCTCGCGACCGCCGACCAGGCCCACCGCCACCTCAATCCGACCAAGCGCGACCGTGCCAAGGCCGAGCGGGCGGGCCTGACCACCGAACTGATCACGATGACGCACTACCGCGAGCACATCGGCTCCAAGTGGGAGTGCGAGCAGCACAAGCCCGCCGCCGCCTCGTCTGCCGTGTAGCCCCCGCCGATCACCAACCCACACACAAGGAGCAGCACGTGAACCTCCGAGGCGCCATCGCCCTCACCGCCTACATCACAGCCATCGTCGCCGCGAACTGGCTCACCACCCGCTACGGCATCGTCCCCACCGGCTTCGGCCTGGCGACCACCGCCGGCACCTACGCCGCCGGAGCCGCACTCCTCCTGCGCGACGCCGTCCAGGACTACGCCGGAACCCACTGGGTCTTCGCCGGAATCGGAGCCGGCGCCGCACTGACCGCCCTCACCTCACCCGCCCTCGCCATCGCGTCCACGGTGGCGTTCGTCCTCGCCGAACTCCTCGACACCGCCGTGTACACGCCGCTCCGGGAACGCGGATGGGCACGCGCCGCCCTCGCCTCCGGCATAGCCGGGGCCGTGGTCGACACCTACGTGTTCCTCGCCCTCGCCGGATTCCCGATCACGACGCAGACCGTCGGCGGCCAGCTCGTCGGCAAGATGCTGTGGGCCACCGCCCTCCCCGTTGCCGTCGTTCTCGTCGTCCGGCAGGTGCGCCGTGGTCATGTATCTCGGCACTCCCTCGGGGCCTGACGTGCGCGCCGCGATGAGTGCCGGGCTCATCGGCTGCATGACGACCCCGGCACAAGGCAACCGCATCCCCGAAGGCGCGCTGTACGCGTGCGACAACGGCAAGTTCGGCTGCGACGGCAAGGGCCGCAACTGGCCCGGCACCCAACGCTGGTGGGACTGGCTACAGCGCACCGTCTCCCGGTACGGCCCGGACCTGTGCCTGTGGGCGCTCGCCCCCGACGTGCCGTTCAACGCAGCCGCCACGCTCGACGAGTCCCGGCCGTGGCTCGCCGCGATCCGCGAACTCGGGGTGCCGGCCGCGTTCGCCGCGCAGAACGGCTGCGAGAACGGGCTCATCCCCTGGGGCGAGTTCGACGTGCTGTTCCTCGCCGGAGACACCGAATGGAAGACCGGCCCGATCGCCGAGCGGCTGTCCCGGGAGGCGAGGGAGCGGGGCGTGGCCGTCCACATGGGCCGCGTGAACTCCCTGCACCGGCTGCGGATCGCGGAGTGGTTCGGCTGCGACAGCGCGGACGGCACGTATCTCGCGTTCGGCCCGGACAAGAACCTCGCCCGGATGCGCGGCTGGCTTGACGAGCTGCACCACACGCCGTCGCTGTTCGGCGCATGAAGCGACCCCCGCAGCCGTTACCTGCGGGGGTCTACCGCCCGACCCTACCCACCGCCGTGCCGCCCCCAGGTGGCCGGCCCCTCCAAGGAGCAACCCTGTGACCGACACCACTGAAGCCGAGCCGCTCTCCGAGGAGCGGTTCGCCGAGTACGAAGCGCTTGTGGCCCGCGCTACGCCCATGGGCGCCGTGACCGCCTCGCCGGGAATCCTCGCCGTGCTGATCGACGAGGTTCGTCGGCTTCGGGTCGCGTCTGCTGCTGTTGTGCCTGCCGCAGACCGGGCCGCGCTGAGGGACCGCATCGCCGCCGCTGTGCAGCCGCTGCTGATGGACACCCTGCCGAAGCCGATTGCCGCCGTCCGCGCCGACGAGGTCGCCGATGCGGTGTTGTCGGTGCTGCCTGCCCCCGCAGACCGGGCCGCCGCCAGTACCGCCGAGACCGCCGCCGCGCTGGGCATGACGCCGACCGACTATCGGGCCGCATCCCACCGTGCGGCCGAGCAACAGATTCGGGAAGCCGCCAGCCGCCTGTACGCCGACGCGGGCCTTCGGGTCCTGGCCGCGCTCGACGCCGCCGTGCCTGTGGTGGGTGTGGCCGCCGACACGACACCAGCCGTCCATCCTCCCGCCGTCGAGGAGCGGCACACCTGCCACGACCAGAAGTCAGCCCCCGGCCGCGACTGGGAGTGCCAGTGGTGCTCCACGCTCCCGGACGACACGCGGCCCGACCCCGCGCCCGGCCCGCTTGTTCCGGCGCAGCCCGGCAACGACACCAAGACGCCCGTCGCCTACCGGTCGCCCGGCGGTCTCTACCTGTACTGCACCCGCCACTCCGACGACGTCGGCGCCTCCTGGACGCCGCTCGACTCCGACGACCTACCCGAAGGCGGACTGTGCGCCCAGTGCGGCGCGGACGTCCTCATCCCGCAGCAGCCGAAGGAGGCCTGACCCATGGCCCGCCCGTGGAACACGCCCTGCGCGAACCGCCACTACACCGCCCACTTCGGAATCCTCGTCGCCCCGTGGCGCCTCGACGAATGCACCGAGTGCGAGTTCTGCGGCAGCTGCGTGACACACATCTGCTACCGCGACGACGCAAGCACCCTGCTGCACCTCGACCACTTCAAGGACTTCGCGAACCCGGGCGAGCCCGAGTGCGGGTCGATCGGCGCCCCGAAGCGCCTGACCGAGTACGCGCCTCGGCCGTGCAACCTCCCTGCCGGACACGGTGGGAAGCGGCATCGGGCGCGCATGGGCTGGTCGTGGCCTGTAGCCGTCGCGCAGCAGTCGAAAGGGGCCTGAGTCGTGGCGACGTACACCAGCGAGACCGTCACCCGCACCATCCGCCGCTGGATCGTGCCCGCCGCCGAACCGTGGGGCGTGTGCATCGGCGACATCAACGCGGCGACGGCGGCTGCCTGCCGGACGTACCGGGAGGTGCACGGGCTGGCGCGGGACGCGGTGATCGCGGATGACGCGATCCGGTTCCACCCGAGGGACGACGTGATCGTCATCGAGTTCGAGACGGAGAAGCCGTCGGCTTCGCCGTAGCGGGCCCAGGAAGGCCGCTGGATGCCCGCGAGACGGCCTCAACCCGTCTCGCGCGGCCCGGCGGCACCGACAGGGCTCTCAGGGCCTCACAGGGGCGCACAGCGCCACGCCCCCGGCTGACGGCCTCGCAGCGCCCCGACCCACCCCAACCC
>NZ_JARGEE010000456.1:0-6601 GCF_033794485.1 Streptomyces sp. MB09-02B | reverse complement strand
GTCCGGGGGTGGGGACGGCGTGCTCCCCGACCGTGCAGCCGGTGATGTCGGCGACGGCGGCCAGGACCCGCTCGGGGGTGACGTCGAGTCCGGCGGCGTACGCGGCGGTCGGGTCGACCGCGTAGAGCTGGGCGTTGGGGCCGGGTCGGCCCGTGCCGGATCCGGCGGCGCCGGGGTCGCCGTCGCGGGGTCCGTCCGCGCCGGTGCCGGTGGCGACCACGAGTCCGGCGGCTTCGAGGCGGGCCAGGAGCTGGGAGGCGGTCGGCTTGGACAGCCCCGTCAGCCTGCCGAGCCGGGTCCGGGAGAGCGGGCCGTGCTCCAGCATCAGATCGAGTGCGGCGCGGTCGTTCATGGCGCGCAGTACGCGAGGGGTTCCTGCCATGGGTCCGCCACCTGCCCAACTGTTAGGAAAGTTTCCTATCGGATGCCAGGACGATAGGACTAGACCAGGCGAGCGTCAATATCCGGCCACGAAAAAGCCCCCGGGCGGCGGAGTCGCCACCCGGGGGCCGGTGCCCGCAGCGCGGGCGGTGGTGCTACTTCACGTCGACGTAGTCCGCCGCGGATGTCTTCGCCGCGGTGGTGGACGTACCCGCGAACTTGTAGCGGTACGAGCCGTCCTTCGACGCCTTCACGGTGGTGGACAGGGCCCCGCCCGTGCCGGAGGTCACCGTCTTCACGTCGGTGTAGGTGCTGGCGCCCTTGGCCTTGAACTGCAGGGTCACCTTCTGGCCCTTGTAGCCCGCGTACTTGCCGGTGTTCCAGTCCGCGCGGGTGAGCGCGCCCTTGACGGTCAGGGTGCGGCCCTTGACGACCGGCTCCGGGGTGGCGTTCACCGTGACCTTGGAGATCCGCTGGAGCTTGGCGGTGCCGAGGTTGCCCCAGACGTCACTGCCGATGTGGAAGCTGATGTGGTCGTCGGAGCCGTCCTCGTCGATGGCCTGCTCGGTGTAGACGGCGGCCGCTTTCCAGGTGGTGGCGTCCGCGCCCTCGAAGAGGTTCTCCCGAGGATCGATGGTGAGCTTCGTCGAGCAGGACTCGGTCACCGTGGTGTCGGTCGTCGCCGTCGTGGTGCAGGAGGACTTCGCGGCGCCCTCGATGGCGTTGTCGGTCTCCACCAGCGCACCCCGGTAGAGGGCGATGCCCAGGAAGCTGTTCTTGTTGTCGACCTCGAAGTCGTCCGGCCGGGTGTAGCTGTACGTGACCGGGACGGTCACCGCGGCCTTGGTGCCGACCGGGATCGGCTTGCCCTTGTTGACCGTGACGGCACCGAAGGTCAGGTCCGGCGAGTCGGCCAGCGCGGTGGGCGCGGCCAGGCCGGTGAGAGCCAGGGCGCCGGACACGGCGGCGCCTATGGCGAGCTTGCGCATGAGTCCCCACATTCGCGGCGGGCCCCTGGGCTTTGCGCTCCAGAACAAGGGTCCCCCGATGGGGTGACACTAGGCGATCACTCGTGTGGAGGGAACGCGGGGTACCTGTGAAGACGCCGACGAAGGCGCAGGTCAACCGGATGTGGGCGTTCCGGGCGATCCCCCGATGCGTACCTGGCGACTCCCCCGATGCGTACCTGGTGGCTCCCCGATGCGTACCGGGTGCCCCTGCGGCGAGGGCACCCGGCATGCAAAAACCCGGACCGTCAGGCGGAGATGCCGTCGATCCGGGCCAACGCGTCGTCCGCGCCGAACGGCTGCAGGTAGGGCAGCCAGCGCGGGTCCCTATGGCCCGTGCCGATGATGCGCCAGGCCAGCCCGGTGGGCGGAGCGGGTTTGTGGCGGAGCCGCCAGCCGATCTCGACGAGATGGCGGTCGGCCTTGACGTGGTTGCAGCGGCGGCACGACGCGACGACGTTGTCCCAGACGTGCTTGCCCCCGCGACTGCGTGGGATGACGTGGTCGACGCTGGTTGCGACGCCACCGCAGTACATGCACCGGCCCCCGTCGCGGGCGAACAGCGCCCTACGGGTCAGAGGAACGGGCCCCCGATAGGGAACCCGGACGAATCGCTTGAGCCGGACCACGCTGGGTGCGGGGACTGTGACGGTCGCGCTGTGCAGATAGGCGCCGGATTCTTCCAGGGAGACGGCCTTGTTCTCCAGGACGAGGACGAGCGCGCGGCGGAGCGGTACGACGCCGAGTGGCTCGTACGACGCGTTGAGGACCAGGACGTGCGGCACGGATGCCTCCTTGTACGCCGGCGGCGCGTGGCTCGCGCCGTGGACGATCCGTAGTCAGTCTCCCCTCCGGCCTGGTGGAAGCGCCACCATGTCCCGGTAACGGGCTGGGAGTGTTTTCGACCACACCTCATTCATCCCCCGCCGTGTGCGCCCTTCACTCCCTGGTGAGCGCCCTGTCTCCCGCGAACATGGCGGCGACCTCCACACAATGCCCCGTTAGTGTGGTGGGCCTGCCCGTCCGGTGACCTTTCCGTGACCCGATGGATCTTGACCGCCGTGCCGGAGGGCAGATAACGCACCTGGAGGTACCCGCCGTGTCGTCCGTTTCTTCCCTGCCCCTCCTACTGGCCGCCGCCACGCCGACGCCGTCCCCCTCGGAGACGGCGACGACACCGGCCGTGCCGTCGCTGGAGGACGCCCAGGAGAGCGCGACCAACGCCGCCAGCTGGGTGGAGGAGAACTGGTCCACGTGGCTGGCCATCGGTCTCCGCGTCCTGCTGATCGTGGTGATAGCGGTGGTGCTGAGAGTGGTGGTCCGGCGGGCGATCACCAAGCTGATAGACCGGATGAACCGCTCCGTCCCGGGCGTCGAGGGCACCACGCCGACCCTCGGCGGTCTGCTCGTCAACGTCGAGCGCCGCCGCCAGCGCTCCCAGGCCATCGGCTCGGTGCTGCGCTCGGTCGCGTCGTTCCTGATCCTGGGCACGGCCGCCCTGATGGTCCTCGCCACCTTCGAGATCAACCTCGCCCCGCTGCTGGCCTCGGCCGGTGTCGCGGGCGTCGCCATCGGTTTCGGCGCCCGGAACCTGGTCACGGACTTCCTCTCCGGCGTCTTCATGATCCTGGAGGACCAGTACGGCGTCGGCGACACCGTCGACGCGGGCGTCGCCTCCGGCGAGGTCATCGAGGTCGGCCTGCGCGTCACCAAGCTGCGCGGCGACAACGGTGAGATCTGGTACGTCCGCAACGGCGAGGTCAAGCGCATCGGCAACCTCTCGCAGGGCTGGGCCACGGCCGGTGTCGACGTCACCGTCCGCTACGACGAGGACCTCGACAAGGTCCGCCGCACCCTGACGGAGGTCGGCGAGGCGATGAGCAAGGAGGAGCCCTGGAACGAACTCCTCTGGGGCCCCATCGAGGTCCTCGGCCTCGACGACGTGCTGCTGGACTCGATGGTCGTCCGCGTCTCCGCCAAGACGATGCCCGGCAAGGCCCTCACGGTCGAACGGGAGCTGCGCTGGCGCATCAAGAAGGCCTTCGACGCGGCCGACATCCGCATCGTGGGCGGGGCCCCGGTCCTCGTGGCCGACGAGGACGCCGACCCGACGGCCGGAGTGTCGGCCCCGTCCGTCTACGCCAGCGCGACCTCGCCCCAGTCGGAGAGGGCCACGCCGATCGCGCCTTCGGCCGTGCCCAAGTAGCGCGAGGGCGCGTAGGGGGCGTGCGCGACAGCGTGGGGGCGTGCGCGACAGTGGGGGCGCCCGGATCTTTCCGGGCGCCCCCACCGCTCTTCCGGCCCCTCCGGCTGCCCAGGAGCACCCCCGTGTCTCCTGGGACGCCGGGTCTTCGGGCCTTACGTGTACCGCAGTTCCGTCGGCCGGACCGTGCGGTGGAGCAGGGGCAGGGAGGTCGCCGCCGCGAGCAGGCAGGTGCCGTAGACCGCGAGGGGGACCAGGGGCGCGCCGACGGGGACGACCAGGGCACCGCCCATGACCGTGGCGTACGTGACGGCGATCGCCGTGCCGCCGAGGCCGGCGACCAGCACCGACGGCGCGAGGGGCAGGGCCGTCTCCAGCAGCAGCGCCCGGCGCAGCACCTCGTACGGCACCCCGGCGGCGACCTGCGCGGCCAGGCCCCGGCGGCGGGTGGCGAGGGACTCGGCGGTGCCGACGGCCAGGCCGAAGAAGGTGATGGCGAAGCCGATGACGATGGCGGCGGCGGTGAAGTCGAGCCCGGCGATGTAGAAGGCGTCGTTCTCGGCCAGAAGGGCCGACCCCTGGATGTGCGCGAGCAGGGCCTGGCGCACGCCGATGTACCCGCTGCCGGCCACGACCCCCATGAGGACGGCCGCATGGGTGCGGGCCGCCGCCCACGGGTCGTCACGCAGCCGCTCGGCGGCGATCAGCACCGCCGGGTTCCCGGTGCGCGAGGAGAGCAGCCGGCCGGTGACCTTGGAGACGACGCCGGACAGCAGCACCGCGCCCGCGCCCACCGCGAGCAGGGCGCCGCACAGGATCAGCGGAGCCTGACCGGACGACTGGTCGGGCATGTTCCGGGTGGTGCCGGCGACAGCGAGGAGGGCCGCGAGCACGAGTACTCCGACCGCGCCCAGGAACACCCACATCGGCCCCCGGCCGGAGCCCGGCCGTACCCGTCGTACCCAGCCCAGCGGCGAGGCCACCACACGGCGCAGCGCCAGCACGCTGACGAGCGCGCCCGACGCGGGCACGCCGAGGGCCACCAGCACGATCACGAGCCACGTCACCGGGCCGGGGCTGTGCCACCGGCCCAGCAGGAACGCCACGAAGGCGAGGGTCGCGACCAGCGAACCCGCCAGGCAGGCCGTGCCCGTCTCCAGCGCCGCGATCCGCCGCACCTGGCCCGCCGAGGCGCCGGCCAGCCGCAGCCCGGCCAGCCGCCGGTCCCGGTGGACGGCGCCCACGCGGGCGCACTGACCGAGGAAGCCGAGGACCGGCACCAGCAGGAGCAGCAGGGTGGCGATCACCCCGGAGCGTTCACCGGGGTTGTCCAGCAGCCCGGCGGCCATGCCCAGCCGATGGTGACCGGCCAAGGAGGCGAGTGCTCCCGCCGCCAGGCCGAAGGCCGTCGCGAGCGCCGCCCCGGCCCCCGTGAGTGCCATCCGCCACCACTCCCGCCGGTCCGAACCCCGCGTCAGCAGCAGGGCGAGGCGCAGATCGTTCACCAGCCCCTTCACCGGGAGACCTCCAGCTCAGCGTCCGCCTCCGACACCACGACCCCGTCCCGCAGCGTCACCTCGCGGTCCGCGTACGCGGCGGTCTGCGCGTCGTGCGTGATCAGCAGGACCGCCGTACGGGACTCCCGGGCCGCGTGGGTCAGTGCCGCCATCACCTGCTCGCTCGCCAGCGAGTCCAGCGCCCCGGTCGGCTCGTCCGCGAACACCACCCTCGGTCCGGTCACCAGCGCCCGCGCCAGCGACACCCGCTGCGCCTGACCGCCGCTCATCTCCCCGGGCCGCTGTTCCTCCTGCCCCCGCACCCCGAACCGCTCCAGCCACTCGCCGGCCCGCTCCCGCGCGGCCCGGCGGTCCGTGCCGGCCAGCAGCAACGGCAGCGCGACGTTGTCGACGGCCGTCAGTTCGGGTATCAGCTGCCCGAACTGGAACACGACCCCGAAGTCCGTCCGGCGCAGCTCGCTGAGGTTCTTCTCGGGGAGCTGGTCGAGCCGCTTCCCCGCGTACGCCACCGAGCCCTCGTCCGGCCGGACGATGCCCGCCAGACAGTGCAGCAGTGTGGACTTCCCGCTGCCGCTGGCCCCCGTGACGGCGAGGATCTCGGCCTCCCGGAGCTCCACCGAGGCACCCCGCAGCGCCCGCGTCCTGCCGTGGTCCTTGACGAGTCCGCGGGCCGTGAGGAGCGGCATGGGCCGGACGTTCTTCCCGTGCATGTCGGCGTTCTTCCCGTGCACGTCGGCGTTCTTCTCGTTCAAGCTGCGTCGACCTCCGCGGTCAGGGTGGTCAGCCGGGCCGCGGTGGTGTTCATCCAGCGGAGGTCGGCGTCGAGATGGTTGAGGGCGTAGTCCGCCGCGAGCACGGTCGACAGGTCGGCGCCCGGCGCGGTCTTCACGGCGGTCAGCTCCCGCATGCGCGCCATGTGCGCGGTGCGCTGCCCCCGTAGGTAGGCGGCCGGGTCGCCGTCGGCGAGGATCGACACGACGAGCTTGGCGAAGATCTCGTTCGTCACGAACGGCGCGGGCGCGGTGATCTCCCCGGCCCACCTGGCCAGTTCGCGCGCCCCCTCGTCCGTCGACCGGTACATCGTCCGTTCCGGACCGCTGTCCGCCTCGGTGCCGTCGACCTCGGCGAGCCCGTCGCGAACCAGCCGCTGCAGGGTCGTGTAGACCTGCCCGTAGGCCAGCGGACGGGCCTGCGGGAAGCGTTCGTCGTGCCGTCGCTTGAGGTCGTAGCCATGGCTCGGCCCACCGGCGAGCAGTCCCAACAGGATGTGACGGGTGCTCATGCCCCTCAGTATGCACTGAGTATATGTACTGAGTGCATAGCTGTCGGTCGGGGATTCGGGGAGGTGTTCCGGATCCGGCGTGGAAGTGAGCAAACCCACGATGTCCGCCCACCCACGTCTGCGGCGGCGCGCGCTGGGTAGGGCTGGAGTACCCCGGACCCGCACCCCATCGCCGTACGACGACAAGGAGGCCCCCAGTGGCCATCACCAC
>NZ_JARGEE010000455.1:0-6604 GCF_033794485.1 Streptomyces sp. MB09-02B | reverse complement strand
TGGGCTCGGAGATTTTTATAACAGACCGACCCGTACCACCCGGCGGCAGCCACCCGCAGAAAGGCCCACCCGATGCCCCGCGATCTCGACCCGGGCTCCACCATCTACTTCACCCTGACGATCGACGGCGAGAGCCTCGGTTACTTCAACGGGTGCGAGGGCCTGTCCTCGACGGTGGAGATCGAGCACCGCCAGGAGGGCGGGAACAACGGGTTCGTCTGGCAGTTCCCGTCGCGCGTGACGTTCTCGAACATCCGGTTGACGAGGCCGCTCACCCCGGACACGGCGAAGGTCGCGGCGTGGATCTCGTCCGTGGCGACGGGCGTGAAGCGCCCGACCGCCCAGATCGCGGCGCTGCGCGCGGACGGCTCGGAGGTGGCGCACTGGGGGCTGATCGACGTCCTGCCGGTGAGCTGGCAGGGGCCCTCCCTGGACCCGGCGAACCCGAGCGTGGCGACCGAGGTCCTGGAGATCACGCACCACGGATTCACGGACTGAGGGCGGGGGACGGATCATGGCGAAAGGCAGCAAGGGCGGCGCGGGCAAGAGCCTCGTGCGGGCCACCCTGGCCATCCACGAGCCGCCGGTCGGGACGAGCACGACCCCCGGCGGACTGATCAGGACGTTCAGCTTCGAGTTCAACCCGGCGGAGCTGACGCTGCGCCAGGGCGCCCAGTGGAAGACCACGATCAGCGCGGCCGTGCGGGACGGCGCGCTGCCGGAGTTCATGGGGCCCGAGGCCCGGCAGATGAACGTCGAGATCTTCCTCGACTCCTCCGCCAAGCCGAGCGGCACCACGGTGCTGAAGAAGGTGGAGTCGCTGCTGTCGTGCTGCGAGGTGACGTCCAAGAGCCTCGCCGCGAAGCAGCCGTCGCCGCCCTGGGTGGTGTTCCAGTGGGGGTCGTTCTCGACGGCCCGCTTCACGGCGTACGTCAGTTCCGTGGACGTCACCTACTCCCTGTTCGGGACGACCGGCGTGCCGATCCGGGCCACCTGCCGGCTGTCGCTGCACGAGATACCCAGCACCACCAAGGGGCAGAACCCGACGTCCGGCGCGCTGACCGCGCGGAGTGTGCACCGGGTCGTCGCGGGCGACTCGCTGCAGTCGCTGGCGTGGCGGGAGTACGGCAACGCGTCCGCGTGGCGGGCGATCGCGGAGGCCAACGGCATCGACGACCCCACCCGGCTGCCCACCGGCATCGAACTCGTCCTGCCGGCCGCCGAGGAGGTCGGTTTCTGATGGTGAAGCCGTCCTTCTCCAACGTCATCCACGTCACCCTCGACGGCGCGAAACTGCCGACGGAGTACGCCGATCTGCTGGTCGGCGGCTGGGTCGACCTCGGGGCCGGGGTGCCGGGCGCGTTCCGGCTCACCTTCCGGGACCCGCACGGGCTGCTGCTCGGCAAACTGAACGTCAGGTTCGGCATGAAGGTCGTCATCGCGCCCGTCGCCGACGGCCAGGGCGCGGGCACCCCGCTGCTCACCGGCGAGGTCACCGGCATGGAGACCGACTACGACGGCACCGGCACCTTCACCGTCGTGCGCGGCTACGACCCGGGGCACCGGCTGATGCGGGTGCGCAGGGTGGCGGCGTACCGCAACCAGACGGCCTCCGACATCGCCCGCAAGCTGGCCGGGATGAACGGCATCCCCGTCGGACAGGTGCAGGGCACCAGGACGGTCTACGACTTCATCTCGCAGTCCAACGTGACGGACTGGGACTTCCTCGCGCGGCTCGCCGACGAGAACGAGATGGTGATGTCGCTGGACTCGAAGGGGAAGTTCCAGTTCGTCAAGCCGAAGCCGGCGTCCGGCGCGCCCCCGACGAGCACCCCCGGCGAGAAGAGCCCGTTCGTGCTCCAGGCCGGGGTGGACATCCTGCGCTGCCGGGCCGCCGTCACCGCCGCCGACCAGGTCGGCCGGGTCGAGGCACGCGGCTGGAACGTCACGACGAAGAAGAAGCTGACGGCGACCACCCCGGCGAACGACAACCCCGGTATCGCCATCGGCACCACCCCGCAGAAGGCGGCGGGCGCCTTCAAGACGGCGAAGCTGGTGGAGACCGACACGCCGTACGACCTGCAGACCGAGGTCACGCACGCGGCCGCCTCCCTCGCGGACGACATCACCTCGTCCTTCGCCGAGCTGGAGGTCACCGTGCGCGGCAACCCGAAGCTGCGGCCCGGGGTGCCCGTCACGCTCACCGAGGTGGGCACCCCGTTCGAGGGCAAGTACACCTGCACCTCCGTACGGCACTCCTTCGGCGACGGCAGCCACTACGAGACCTGGGTGACCGTCAGCGGACGGCAGTGGCGCTCCCTGTTCGGCCTGACCTCGGGCGGCACCTCCGCCGCGCCCCGGCTGCCCGGTGTGGCCAACGCCCTGGTCACCGACGTCCAGGATCCGCTGAAGCAGGGCCGGGTGAAGCTCCAGTTCCCGTGGCTGGACGACACCTACGTCAGCGACTGGACGCGGACCGTGCAGATGGGCGGCAAGGGCGGCGGCGGGATCTTCCCGCTGGACGTCGGCGACGAGGTGCTGGTCGCCTTCGACCGGGGCGCGCTGGACCACCCGTTCGTGATCGGCGGCCTCTACAACGGCGTCGACAAGCCGACGCCGGTGAAGGACGTGTGGCTGCACGACCCGGTGAAGAAGAAGGCGATCCGGCACACCCTGTCGGACCGCGAGGGCAACCGGGTCGACCTGCTCAGCCAGCAGACGGGCCTGCGCAAGCAGGGCGTACGGATCGCCAGCGGCAACGACCGGCTGATCATCAACCTGGACCGGACGAAGACCGAGATCACCGTGGACAGCAAGGGCGCCGTCAGCATCACGGGCGGCACCTCGGTGTCCGTGAAGGCGGGCACCGATCTGACGCTGAGCGCGCTGCGGTCCGTGACCATCCGCAGCGGCGGCCCGCTCAACCTCCAGGGCCAGGGCATGGTCGGCCTGAGGTCGCTGGGCGGCGCGGTCAACATCAACGCGGTCGGCGCGCTCGCCATGAACGCGGCGGGCGCCGCGACGATCAGCGCGGCCGGAACCGTGCAGATCAACGCCGTCGGGCAGGCGGCGCTGCGCGCGGCCAACGTCGACATCACGGGCATCGTGCTGGTCAACAAGAAGCCGTATCCGATCCCGTGACGGCCGTCGTCCGCACCTCCCCACGTCCACACGTCCGCTCCCCACGTCCACACATCCACACGTCCGCCGAGCAGTCGTACGTTCCAGAAAGAGGGGTGGCCCGCTGATGGCCGAGCAGTTCGTCGGATCCGGCTGGGCGTTCCCGTTGCGCATCGGGCCCACCGGGGGCATCGCCCTGGTCAGCGGGGAGCGCGAGGTCGAGGAGGCCATCCGGCTCGTCCTGGCCACCGCGCCGGGCGAGCGGCCGATGCGCCCCGAGTTCGGCTGCGCCATCCACGACCTGGTGTTCGCGCCGGTCAACGAGGCCACCGCCGGCCGGATCCAGCACGAGGTGTACGCGAGCCTCGACCGCTGGGAGCCGCGGATCGAGGTGACCGACGTCGAGGTGACGGCGGGCGCCGACCAGGGCGTCCTCTTCATCGACGTCCGCTACGCGATCCGCGGCACCAACAACCCGCGCAGCCTGGTCTTCCCGTTCTACGTCATCCCGTCCCACGACGAGCCGGACCTGGCCCCCGGGGGTTCCGAGGGCTCCGACCGTCCCGACTTTCCCGACCGTCCCGAAAGCGACCGCTGATGGCCCTGCCCTCCCCGAACCTCGACGACCGCCGCTTCCAGCAGTTCGTCGACGACGCCAAGCGCTATATCCAGCAGCGGGCCCCGGAGTGGACCGACCACAACGTCTCCGACCCCGGCGTCACCCTGGTGGAGACGGTCGCCCACATGGCGGACCAGATCGTCTACCGGCTCAACCGGGTGCCGGAGAAGAACCATCTGGCGTTCCTGGACCTGGTGGGCATCACCCTGTTCCCGCCCTCGGCCGCCCGCACGGACGTGACGTTCTGGCTGTCGGCGCCGCAGGAGGAGCCGGTGCCGCTGCCGGTGGGCACCGAGGTGGCGACCGTGCGCACCGAGAGCGAGGAGGCGGTGGTCTTCACCACCGAGCGCGAACTGGACGTCGTCCCCTGCGCGTTGCGGCACCTGGTGACCCAGCGCCCGGGTGAACCCGTGGCCGACCGGACCTCCGACCTCGCCGAGGGCAAGGACCTGATGTGCTTCGCCGAGTCCCCGCGGCCCGGCGACTGCATGCTGTTCGGGCTGACGGCGGCCGTGCCGCACTGCGCGGTCGTGCTGGAGTTGGACAGCGTGGTCGACGGTGTCGGCGTGGACCCCCGGCAGCCGCCGCTGGTCTGGGAGGCGTGGACCGAGGACGGCTGGACGGCGTGCGAGGTCGACCGCGACGGCACGGGCGGCCTGAACCGTCCGGGCGAGGTCGTCCTGCACATGCCCGGCGGCCACACCCTGTCCCGCACCGGCGGCCAGGAGGCGGGCTGGCTGCGCTGCCGGGTCACCGAACCCCTGCCCGGCCAGCCCTTCTACACCACCTCGCCGACCGTCCGCGCCGCCGAGGCCTTCACCATCGGCGGCACCACCACCGTCGTCCACGCCGAGACCGTCTACGACGAGGCGCTCGGCGAGTCCACCGGCCTGCCCGGACAGCGGCTGCGTCTCGCGCACTTCCCGGTGGTCGGCGACACCCCGCCCGTCCTCCTCCAGACCGCCGAGCACGACGGCTGGACCGACTGGGACGTCGTCCCGTCCTTCGCCGCGTCCACCTCCTACGACCGCCACATCACCCTGGACCCGGCCACCGGCGAGATCGCCTTCGGCCCGGCGGTGCGGGAGCCCGACGGGAGCCTGCGCCAGTACGGGGCCGTCGCGCCCAAGGGGTCCGTCATCCGCGCGGTGCGCTACCGCACCGGCGGGGGCCGGGCCGGCAATGTGGCCCGGGGCGCCATCCGGGTGCTGCGCACCTCCGTGCCGTACGTCTCCGAGGTCGTCAACCGGGAGGCCGCGCGCGGCGGTGTCGACGCGGAGACCGTGGAGGAGGCGAAGGTCCGGGCGCCGATCACCCTGCGCGCCCAGGAACGCGCGGTGACCCTGCGCGACTACGAGGAACTCGCCCGCCGCGCGGCCCCTGAGACCGCCCGCATCACCTGCCTGGAGGGCGAGGAGGGCGATCACGGGGCTTACGCGGTACGGGTGTTGGTGGTGCCCCAGGCCGTCCCGGACCCGGGCGGCCGACTCCGCTTCGAGCAACTCGTCCCCGGCGACGCCCTGTTGCGCCGCATCACCCGCCACCTGGACGAACGCCGCCTGATCGGCACGCGGTTGGCCGTCGGGCCGCCCTTCTACCAGGGCGTCACGGTCGTCGCCACGCTGCACGCGTTCCGGGGCGTGGACACCGACCGGGTCCGCCGCCAGGCCCACGACGCGCTCTACCGCCACCTCGACCCGCTGACCGGCGGCGCCGACGGCCGGGGCTGGCCCTTCGGCCGCCCCGTCCAGTCCGGCGAGGTCTTCGCCGTCCTCCAGCGCGTCCCCGGCGTCGAACTCGTCGACGACGTCCAGCTCCACCCCGCCGACCCCCTCACCGGCAAACGCGGCGACCCCACCAACCGCATCGACCTCTCACCCCCGTCCCTGGTGTTCAGCTTCGACCACCGGGTCCGCGTGATCGGGGACAAGCAGTGAGAGACCTCGACGCCACCGCGCCCCGTATCGGGGCGCAGCCCCGTAAGGGGCGCGGGGCTGTGACATATGCGGCTCCGCCGCGTGGGCGCGATCAGCCACGACGCACCCGCAGCCGCCAACGCACCACTCCCCCCGAGCTACTGGGCGGCCCGATATGAGGGGCTCCATAGACGGCCTCGGCTCCTCGCACCCCATCGGCACCATGCTCCCCGCCGTGTTCGCCGACGACGACCTCGCCCAACGCTTCGTCGGCGGCCTCGACGACGTCCTCGCCCCGATCCTCTCCGTCCTCGACTGCCTGGACTCCTACTTCACGCCGTCCCTCGCCCCCGTCGACTTCACCCAGTGGCTCGCAGGCTGGGTCGGCGCCGAGACGGACGGCACGGAACCGGAGGACCGCCTGCGCGCCGCGGTCGCCGCCGCCGCGTACCTGCACCGCGTACGCGGCACCCGGCGCGGCCTGTCCGAGGCCGTGCGCCTGGTCTTCGGCGTGACCCCGGAGATCACCGAGAGCGGCGCCGCCACCTGGGACGCCCGCCCCCTCGGACCGGTCCCGGGCGAGCCCCGACCGCGCCTGCACGTGGCCCTGCGCCTGCCCGACCCGACCCCGGCGGACGAACACCGGCTGGACAGCCTCGTCGCCGCCGCCCGCCCCGCCCACATGCCGTACACGGTCCAGGTGACCGCCGCCGAAAGGATCCCCGAGAGATGACCAGCCCGACCCCCGGCACCGGCCGGGCCCAGAGCTGCGCCGAATGCGGAACCCGCGGGGAGCCCGGCCAGTCCTTCTGCGACGCGTGCGGCGCGGTACTCGGCTGGTCCGGCACCTGCCCCTCCTACCAACCATACCCCCCACACCAATAACCCCTGTCAGATCTCCAAGGACGCCACACACAAAAAAAAAAAAAAAAACCACCCCCACTCAAGC
>NZ_JARGEE010000454.1:0-6644 GCF_033794485.1 Streptomyces sp. MB09-02B | reverse complement strand
CCCCCGAGCCCCCGCACACTCCCTCGCCCGAGCGGCCGGGCACCGGGTTCGCCCCGCCCGCCTGAGGCCCGGGTCCGCCCGTCGGGCGCTGCCGGCGCGGCTCCGGTGCAGTCGTCACCGGCGATGCGGGCCGGACCGCGTCTCAGTCGAACGTGGACGGCGGTGTCTCCAGGTGCTCCAGCTCGATTCCGGGCGCCGCCAGGACGACGTCGCCCGCGATGTGAACGGTGTGCCGCTCGCCCGTGTCCAGGGCTGTGACCTGGTATTCGTCCACCATCAGGGGGCCGTTGTCAGTGGCGTGTGCTTCTCTTTCGATCAAGGCCCAGGACTGGTCGAGGGTGCGCGGGGCCAGGACCGGGTCGGTGAAGGCGACGAGGCGTACGCGGGTGGCCGGGGCGGAGGGGGTGAGGCGCAGTAGGCGGGCGGTGGCGATCAGGAACGCCGGGGAGGTGCCGGTGAAGGCGTGGGCGCGGACATTGCCTTCGGTGGCTTCCGTGCCGGTGGGATCGGTGCGCACCCAGGTGACGCCGTCGAGGGCGGCGCCGCGGACCTGCCAGCTCGCGGCGTGGAGTTCGAGGCGGATGGGGCGGCCGAGTTCGTCGAGGGCCAGGTCGACGGAGCCGGCGTGGTCGCCGGAGGGAGCGGTCAGTTGGGAGACATAGCGCCAGCCGGACGGGCCTGGCGCGCAGTGGAAGTGTTCCTCGGCGAGGAGGGTGTGATCGTGCGGGTCGTGAAGCGAATACCGGCCGCGGGGCATGGGGGTCCTGAGGCTTGACGGGCTGGTCCGGCCGACGGGCGTGAAGAGGAGCCGAACGGGCAAGCCCCCGGCACGGGGGTGCGGGGGCCTGCCTGGGGAACTGCTGCCTGGACGGGTGCGTCGAGATGCGACGCACCCGCCGCCGGGCGGATCAGTAGCGGTAGTGGTCCGCCTTGTACGGGCCCTCGACCTCTACGCCGATGTATGCGGCCTGCTCCGGACGCAGGGTCGTCAGCTTCACCCCGAGGGAGTCGAGGTGGAGACGGGCGACCTTCTCGTCGAGGTGCTTGGGCAGCGTGTACACGCCGATCGGGTACTCGGACTGCTTGGTGAACAGCTCGATCTGGGCCAGGGTCTGGTCCGCGAAGGAGTTGGACATCACGAACGACGGGTGACCGGTGGCGTTGCCGAGGTTCAGCAGGCGGCCCTCGGACAGGACGATGATCACCTTGCCGTCGGGGAAGGTCCACGTGTGGACCTGCGGCTTGACCTCGTCCTTGACGATGCCGGGGATCTTGGCGAGGCCGGCCATGTCGATCTCGTTGTCGAAGTGGCCGATGTTGCCGACGATGGCCTGGTGCTTCATCTTGGCCATGTCCGCGGCCATGATGATGTCCTTGTTGCCGGTCGTGGTGATGAAGATGTCGGCCTTGTCGACGACCTCTTCGAGGGTCGTGACCTGGTAGCCGTCCATAGCTGCCTGCAGGGCGCAGATCGGGTCGATCTCGGTGACGATGACGCGGGCGCCCTGGCCGCGCAGGGACTCCGCGCAGCCCTTGCCCACGTCGCCGTAGCCGCAGACGACGGCCGTCTTGCCGCCGATGAGGACGTCGGTGGCGCGGTTGATGCCGTCGATCAGGGAGTGGCGGCAGCCGTACTTGTTGTCGAACTTCGACTTCGTGACGGCGTCGTTCACGTTGATCGCCGGGAACAGCAGGACGCCGTCGCGCTGCATCTCGTACAGGCGGTGGACGCCGGTGGTGGTCTCCTCGGTCACGCCGCGGATCTCCGAGGCGAGCTGGGTCCACTTCTGCGAGCCGTCGGTGATGGTGCGGTTCAGCAGCTCGAGGATGACGCGGTGCTCGTCGTTCTCGGCGGTGTCGACCGCGGGGACCTCGCCGGCCTTCTCGTACTCGACGCCCTTGTGGACCAGGAGGGTGGCGTCACCGCCGTCGTCGAGGATCATGTTGGGGCCGCCGGTGGGGCTGTCCGGCCAGGTCAGCGCCTGCTCGGTGCACCACCAGTACTCCTCCAGCGTCTCGCCCTTCCAGGCGAAGACCGGGACACCCTGCGGCTTGTCGGGCGTGCCGTTCGGACCCACCGCGATCGCGGCGGCGGCGTGGTCCTGGGTGGAGAAGATGTTGCAGGAGGCCCAGCGGACCCGGGCGCCGAGGGCGACCAAGGTCTCGATGAGGACAGCGGTCTGCACCGTCATGTGCAGGGAACCGGTGACGCGCGCGCCGGCCAGCGGCTGCGACTCGGCGTACTCCTTGCGGATCGCCATCAGGCCGGGCATCTCGTGCTCGGCGAGGGTGATCTCCTTACGGCCGAAAGCGGCCAGGGAGAGATCGGCGACCTTGAAGTCCTGTCGGTTCTCGACAGTCGTCATTGCGAACTGCTCCTCGGTGTCGGGTCGAGGGTGGGTGGGCTGGTCTGCGCGGCGGCGGACACAGGGGTGCCCCGAAGAGGACACAGGCATGCCCGCGTGCGCGCAGCGCAGTCCGTCGGAGGCCCTCTCTCCCTCGGCCGGTCCGCGGTGGGACCGCCCGACCGCCATCAGCAGCGACGTCTGGCTCCGTCCCAAGCTACACGGTGGGCCCGGCCTGCCCCAGTCCGCCTGCGTACGGATCAAGCCGAAGGGAGCGGTGCGGCGGGCGGTGCGGAGGCCGAAGGCGGGGTGGGGCGGAGGCAGCGCGGCCCGGGAACGGACAGGGCCCGTCGCGTCCGTTGACGCGACGGGTCCCGGTGGTCGGTGCCTGGTGGGGTGGCCCGAAAGCACCGGTGGTCAGTGCTCGGTGGGCCGTCGGGTCAGTGCTCGGCGGGCGCTGTCGGGCCACCGGGCGCGGCCTCGGGGTCGGCGCCCTTGGCGGCTTCGGCCTCGCTGTAGATGTCGGGCTCCAGGTAGATGACGCGGGCGATGGGGACGGCCTCGCGGATGCGGGCCTCGGCCGCGTTGATGGCGTTCGCGACCTCGGTGGCCGTGTCGTCGTGCTGGACGGCGATCTTGGCGGCGACGAGGAGTTCCTCGGGGCCGAGGTGGAGGGTGCGCATGTGGATGACGCGGGTGACGGTGTCGCCGTCGACGACGGCGTTCGCGATCTTCTCGACGTTCTCGGCGCCGGCGGACTCGCCGAGGAGGAGGGACTTGGTCTCGGCGGCGAGGACGATCGCGATCAGGATGAGCAGGACGCCGATGCAGAGGGTGCCGATGCCGTCCCAGACGCCGTCGCCGGTGAGCAGGGCCAGGCCTACGCCACCGAGGGCGAGGATCAGGCCGACGAGGGCGCCGAGGTCCTCCAGGAGGACGACCGGCAGCTCGGGGGCCTTGGCGTGGCGGACGAACTCGGTCCAGGACTTCTTGCCCCGCAGGACGTTGGACTCCTTGATGGCGGTCCGGAAGGAGAAGGTCTCGGCGATGATCGCGAAGACGAGGACGCCGACCGGCCAGTACCAGGCCTCGATCTCGTGCGGGTGCTTGATCTTCTCGTAGCCCTCGTAGAGGGCGAACATGCCGCCGACGGAGAAGAGGACGATGGAGACGAGGAAGGCGTAGATGTAGCGCTCGCGGCCGTAGCCGAAGGGGTGTTCGGCGGTCGCCTCGCGTTTGGCCTTCTTGCCGCCGAGGAGCAGCAGGGCCTGGTTGCCCGAGTCGGCGAGCGAGTGCACGGACTCGGCGAGCATCGACGACGAGTGGCTGAAGAGGAACGCCACGAACTTCGCTACCGCGATCGCGAGGTTGGCGGCGAGTGCCGCCACGATCGCCTTGGTGCCGCCTGACGCGCTCATGTGTCCGAGGTGTCCCTTCGCCTACGCATCTGTCTGTGCGTGGGGATGGGTACCCACGCTTCGGTCCGTCACCGGCCGGGCTTTGCCCGCCTTTTGCAGGGGGCATTGTTGCAGCCCGGCCGGGTGTCGGTGCGTCGGGTCGTGGATCGGGAGGGGGCGGAGGGCCGACGAGTCGGGAGCAGGCCGTCAGGCGATCACGGTCGCGCGGAACAGCGTGCCCGGTCCGGACACCTCGACCTTCTCGTCCGCCGGTACGAAGGCGGACTCGCCGGGGGCGAGCGTGTGTTCGCCGGCCCGGACCGAACCAGCCGTGCAGAGCAGGATCTGCGGGGTGGCACGGGTGAGGTCGTGCGGGGCGCCGGCCTCGGGGAGGACGAAGCGGGAGAGGCGGAACTCGTCGATGGGCGTCTCGTATACCTCCTCGCCGTCGGGGGACGCCTCCGGGCGCAGCACGCCCGGGTCGGTCGCCTCGAAGCGGACGACGCGCAGGAGTTCGGGGACGTCGACGTGCTTGGGGGTGAGGCCGCAGCGCAGGACGTTGTCGGAGTTGGCCATGATCTCGACGCCGAGGCCGTTCAGGTAGGCGTGCGGGATGCCGGCGCCCAGGAACAGGGCCTCACCGGGCTGCAGGCGTACGTGGTTGAGGAGCATGGCGGCGATGACGCCGGGGTCGCCCGGGTAGTGGTGGGCGATGTCGGCGTAGGGGGCGTGGTCGCCGCCGAGGCGGGCGCAGGCGGCCGCCGCCTCGGTGACGGTGTGGGCCATCTCGGCGGGGTCGGCGCCCAGGACGGCGGTCAACACCTCTCGCAGCGCGGCCTCTTCGGGGTGGGCGTGCAGGAGGTCGACGTACGGCTTGAGGGAGTCGACGTCGAGGGCGGCCAGCAGCTCGGCGGCGCGGAGCGGTTCGCGGAAGCCGCAGAGGCCGTCGAACTCCGTGAGGGCGCAGATCAGTTCCGGCTTGTGGTTGGCGTCCTTGTAGTTGCGGTGGCCCGCGTCGACGGGGATGCCGCGCCGCTCCTCGTCCTCGTAACCCTCTCTGGCCTGTACGAGGTCGGGGTGGACCTGGAGGGAGAGGGGGGCGCCGGCGGCGAGGAGTTTCAGGAGGAAGGGGAGGCGGGGGCCGAACTTCTCGACCGTCCGGATGCCCAGCTCACGTTCGGGTGCCGCGTCGATCACCTCGGTGAGGGGGCCGCGTCCGGTGCGCGAGGGAGCGCCGGGGTGGGCTCCCATCCACATCTCCGCCTGCGGCTCGCCGGTGGGGGCCACCCCGAGGAGCTGCGGGATGGCGGTGGTCGAGCCCCAGGCGTAGGGGCGGACGGTGTTGTCGAGGCGGTCCATGGTGTGTGTTTCTCCGTACGTGGGGAGCCGGCCGGGGCCCCGGTCAGGGTCGGGCTCCGGTAAGGATCAGGCTCCGGAGGCGAGCGACAGGTAAACGGCGGCGAAATCGGTCGTGGCGATCATCTCCGCGAGGGTCTCCAGGTCGCTGCCCTCCTCGGGTTCCAGCTCGCTGATCGCGGTGTCATGGCCGAGGGCGAGCTCGCGGGCGGCCGGGACGGCGCTCAGGCCGCCGGTCGGCCGGTCGCGGACGAGCACCACGCGCGCGTGCAGGACGGGTGCGTCCTCGACGCGGTCACGGAAGAAGTCGTCGGGGTCGGCGCTCGCGGCGAGCGGACCGGACAGCAGCACCGTGTGCGAGGCGAGCGCCTCCGGCAGCTGAGCGACGACGGCCGGGCGCCCGGCGAGTTCGGCGAGCGCGGCGGCGAAACGGCGGCCCACGGGCCCTGCGGTCTGGCCCTCGGTCCAGATCATCGGGAGGGAGTCGGCCAGCTCGGCGGCGAGCGTCTTGGCCGGATTGCTGTATGTGGCGATGGCCGGGCCGCACCGCTCGGCGACGTGGTCGAGGCGGTCGGCGACCTTCTGCAGGGCGTCTGGTGCGGCGGCGACCAGGCCGGTGCGGTCCAGCAGCGCGAGCATCGGGGTGAGCAGCGCCCAGAGCACGCCGGGGGCGGCTGCGCCAAGGGGCACCTCCTGCTCGTACGGGGCGGCCGCCATCGGTACGAAGAGCCCGTGGGCGCCTTCCACGGCCTCGGCGACCGGGGTCCGGGGCGGGGCCACGGCGACGATGGTGCAGCCGCGCCGGTAGGCCTGGTCGACCAGGAGCGACAGGCCGGGTTCGGCGCCGTCGGCGGTGGCGATCAGGAGGAGATCGACCGAGCCCGCCCAGCCCGGGAGCTCCCAGCGGAGGGCGCCCGGCGCGGGGGCCACGCCGGTGGGGTGGAGGCGGGTGAGGGGGCAACTGGATCCCGCGAGGGCGCCGAGCAGGTCGGCGACGCCCGCGGAGGCCATGCCGGGGCCCGCGATCAGGAGGGCGCGGGGGCGGCCGTCCGGTTTCAGGTCGGGGATGCCGGCCTCGGTGCCGAGACGGATGGCCGTGCGGACCCGGGCGCCTGCCTCGGCGGCGCCGCGGAGCAGGTCGCGGCGGTCCGCCTCCGACAAGGCGTCGGGGGTGTCTAGCAGCGATTCGTCGAGCATGGGCGGCAGCCTCCGATCGCCGGGTGCCCTGATGCACCTTTTCGCCGGGTTTCCCGGCTCGTGCGGGGTTACGCCTTGCGCGGGAGCGTGATCGCGCGGATCACGGGGATCACGCGGGGCGGCGGGCCTCGTCGACGAGGAGTACGGGGATGCCGTCCCGGATCGGGTAGGCAAGGCCGCAGTCCTGGCTCGTGCAGGTCAGCTCGGTGTCCTCCTCCGTGAGGGGGGCGTGGCACGCCGGGCAGGCGAGGATCTCCAGGAGGCCGGCTTCGAGCGGCATGTCTCGGTCCCTTCGGGGGCGGGTTCGTGCGGTGCGGCCTGGTCAGAGTACCGCCGTGGGGGGGTGGGC
>NZ_JARGEE010000453.1:0-6672 GCF_033794485.1 Streptomyces sp. MB09-02B | reverse complement strand
GCCGGACCGGAGCGGCCGTCCGGGCCGCCGGGGCGGCCGCCGTTGTCCGAGAAGTACGGCAGGTCGTCGCGCTCGGGCTTGGTGCCGGCCAGCGCGGCCATCACGGTCGTCGCGAGCCCCCGCCGCCGCTGGGCGGGATCGACCTCGACGGCCGCGAAACCGGCCCACCGCCCGTCCACGACGCACCGCCCGATGGCGGCGGGCCCCGAGCCCTCCGCCCCCGGCACGGTCGCGAACCACACCGACGGCCCGCTCCCGAGCACCTTCAGCGCGACCTCGCCGAGTCCCTTGCGCTGGTAGCGGCCGAGCCACGCCTCGTCCGCCGTGCGCGACAGCTCGACCCCGGCCCACTCCCGGTCCGCGACCGGCGCGAGCGCGCCGATCCACAGTTCGGCGGTCACCTCACGGACCCAGCCGCGGTCCGCCACCTCCGCGCACAGCAGCTCCTGAGTGCCCTCGGCGCCCGTGGCCAGCTGGAGGTAGGCGGGCAGCCCCCGGGCCGCGTACCAGCCGCGTACGGCCGTCAGCGCGTCGTCCAGGGGCATGCCGGGGTCCCCCAAGGGCAGCACCGAGTTCGCGCGCCGGGTGAAGCCGGAGGCGGCCCGCAGCTCCCACTCGCCGAGCCGCTCGCTCTCGACGGGCTGCCAGGCCCGCGCGGAGACCCGCGCCAGCTCCTCGTACGAGGCGGCGGGCCCGCGCCGCCGGGCCGGGGCGGCGGGCACGACCTTCCCCGCGACCAGCGACGTCTCCTCGATCCTTACCCGCTCCCCGTTCCGGCGGGTGATCAACAGAACACCGCCGTCCCATGATGTGAGAACACCAACCGTGTCAGTGAATTTCCCACCCCCGGCGCCAGCGTCGTCGAGGCAGCGCACGGACACGCGTTTGCCCACGTCAGCAGCAGAGACACGGATCTCGAGCCGTCCACCGGCAGAGATTTCCACAGGTCTGTCCACCCCTCCTGTTCGGATCATGCCCCGGAACGGAGATACTAGGTGCGGGCATCGACGACGCCGCGCTCCCGCGCGCCAGGCGGCGGAGCCTGAGGAGGCCCGCCAGCGCCCTATCGAGGAGGAACGACAGCGTGACCTACGTCATCGCGCAGCCTTGTGTCGACGTCAAGGACAAGGCGTGCATCGAGGAGTGCCCGGTCGACTGCATCTACGAGGGCCAGCGGTCCCTCTACATCCACCCGGATGAATGCGTCGACTGCGGTGCCTGCGAGCCGGTGTGCCCGGTCGAGGCGATCTTCTACGAGGACGACACCCCGGAGGAGTGGAAGGACTACTACAAGGCGAACGTCGAGTTCTTCGACGAGCTCGGCTCGCCCGGTGGTGCCAGCAAGCTCGGCCTGATCGAGCGTGACCACCCCTTCGTCGCCGCACTCCCGCCGCAGGCCTGAGAGCGACGCCGCGGGCCCCGGGGTGACGCCCCGGGGGCCCGCATCCGCGCCGCCCCGGTCCCGTACGGCCCGATCACCAAGATCGCCGTACGGGACCGAGGCGTTCGCCAGTGAGAAAGTGAGCGAGATCCCGTGTCCGCAGTCAGCGACCGCCTTCCCACCTTCCCCTGGGACAAGCTGGAGCCGTACAAGGCGACGGCCGCCGCGCACCCCGGTGGCATCGTCGACCTCTCCGTCGGCACCCCCGTCGACCCGGTGCCCGACCTGGTCCAGAAAGCGCTGGTCGCCGCGGCGGACTCGCCCGGCTATCCCACCGTCTGGGGCACCGTCGGACTGCGCGACGCGATCACGGGCTGGCTGGAGCGCCGTCTCGGCGCCCGCGACGTCACCCACCACCACGTCCTGCCGATCGTCGGCTCCAAGGAACTGGTGGCCTGGCTCCCCACGCAGCTCGGCCTCGGCCCCGGCGACCGGGTCGCGTACCCGCGCCTGGCCTACCCGACGTACGAGGTGGGCGCCCGGCTCGCCCGCGCCGACCACGAGGCCTACGACGACCCGACGACGCTGGACCCGGCCGGCCTGAAGCTTCTCTGGCTGAACTCGCCGTCCAACCCCACGGGCAAGGTCCTCGCCAAGGACGAGCTGACCCGGATCGTGGCGTGGGCCCGTTCGCACGGCATCCTGATCTTCTCCGACGAGTGCTACCTGGAGCTGGGCTGGGACGCCGACCCGGTCTCCGTGCTCCACCCGGACGTCAACGGCGGCTCGTACGAGGGCATCGTCGCCGTCCACTCCCTCTCCAAGCGCTCCAACCTGGCGGGCTACCGCGCGGCCTTCCTCGCCGGCGACCCGGACGTCCTCGGCCCGCTCCTGCAGATCCGCAAGCACGGCGGCATGATGACCTCGGCTCCCACCCAGGCAGCCGTGGTCGCCGCCCTCGGGGACGACGCCCACGTCCAGGAGCAGCGCGCCCGCTACGCGGCCCGCCGCACGGCCCTCCGCGAGGCCCTCGTCGCCCACGGCTTCCGCATCGAACACAGCGAGGCCAGCCTCTACCTCTGGGCCACCCGGGACGAGTCCTGCTGGACCACGGTCGCCCACCTCGCCGACCTCGGCATCCTCGTGGCCCCCGGCGACTTCTACGGCACCGCCGGCGACCACCACATCCGCGTGGCCTTCACAGCGACGGACGAGCGTGTGGCGGCAGCGGTGGAACGCCTGTCCCGGGCGTAGCGCACACGACGTCGAAAAGGGGCCCGGGGAGTTCCCGGGCCCCTTTTCGACGTACGGCAGGTCAGCCGAGCGGGCTCTTGGCCGGCAGCTGCCCCGTCGGCAGCCCGCCCTTCGTGGCCGTCTTGGTCGTGTCACCCAGAACGGTGCCGGCGGACCCGGCAGCCTCCCCGGCGGCCTTCTGCGCGACGGGCGTCGTCGTCTTGACGGCCTTCCCGCCGGTCTTGCTCACGGTCGGCAGGGTCTGCTTGGACGCCTTGGTGCCGGCGTCGCTCGCGACGCCGGTGACGTTCTGCGTCGCGCCGTCCACGGTGCTACCCGCGTTCGCCCCGTCCACGGCGGACAGGCCGCCGAGGTTCGGGGTGGCCGGGAGTTCGGGCGCCGCGCTCGCGGAGCCGGCCGCACCGACCACGGAGGCCGCTCCCGCTGCGGTCAGCAGCGCGGCACGGGCGATCCGGCGGGTCAGGGGGAGGGACATGGTGCTCCTTAGACGGAAGAGAACGGTGAAGTGTCCGACCGCGCCCGGGAGTTGACCAGTGGATGTGATCGTTCCGGGCTCGGACGCAGTGACTACCGACTCGAAGTCCCCGAAGGTTGCGGCGCCCCGACGTAAAGAAATGGCAATGTGTCGCATGATCAAATGTGGATCCAGTCGGACAAACGCCACCCGCGCCGACAGTCTGCTGAATCCTTACGGCCCTGTGTTCCCAACGCGTTCCGCCCACCGGGGGAGAGCAGGAGAAATCCCGCGCACCACGTCCACCCGACGCGCCGCGCCTACCCCGCACGGGTGAGCCGTGCGGCCTACTGTCCAGTGACGATTCGGACCTCGCCGGTGGAGCCGCCCGCCGCGCCCCGCGCCTTGCGCCACGCCCCGGCCCGACCCTCGGCAACCCACTCGCGCCCCGCGTAGGAGACGCGCTCGACTCCGAGCCGGGAGGAGTTGGCCACGGCCCAGTGCGCCAGCTCCCAGCCGCGCTGCCGGTTCCGGTCGGCGTCCTTGCCGTCCAGGGGGATGATCACGGTCCCGGCGGCGGGGGAGACGCTCGGACTCGGCGCCGCGCTCGCCTCGGCCGAGGCGCCGCCCTCGGAGCTCACCACCGCCGCGGCCGACTCGAACCCCTCGTCACCGAAGTCCCGGGCGAGCGCGCTGCGCACGGCCTCCGCTCCGCCCGTGTAGGCGGTGCCGGTGCCGGTCGTGTCCCGGCGGCCCTCGCACGTCAGCGTGGCCGCCGACCGCCCGGTCAGCGCGGCGGCGAGCAGCGTGGCGTCGGGCTCGTGCTTGGCGTAGGCCTCCGGGTAGCCGCTGCGCTGCACGCGCTGGGCGGCCACGGTCAGCGGCAGCCGCTCGTAGTCGTCGACCTTGACGAGGTGCTCGTAGAACTCACCCGCCGCGTACACCGGGTCCTGGATCTGCTGCTCGGTTCCCCAGCCCTGCGACGGCCGCTGCTGGAAGAGGCCGAGCGAGTCCCGGTCGCCGTGCGCGATGTTGCGCAGACTCGACTCCTGCAGCGCGGTCGCCAGCGCGATCGTCACGGCCCGCTCGGGCAGCTCGCGCGAGGTGCCGACGGCCGAGATCGTCGCCGCGTTGGCCGCCTGCTCGGGCGTGAACTCGTACGACGCCCCGTCGTCCGCTCCGGAGACGACCACGCACCGCGGGGTGCCGTTCCCACCGGTCAGATACTGCACGGTGAGATACGCCCCGATCGCGGCGAGCACGACGAAGGCCGCCATGCACTGCAGCACGCGGCGGCCGCGACGGCGGGGACGGGGACCTGGGGGGAAGGGGTACGGCTCCGACACGCGGTCCAAGGTACTGGACGGTAATGGCGCTCGTGCAGGAGTTGTGAACAGTGATGTGAACAGGGGTGCGGAAGTGACCGGATCCACTCGCCGAGCGGCCCGGACCCGGCGGCGCGTTAGGGTCGGGCACATGGCCGAGACCCCGATTGACCTCACGCTGGACGCCGCGCGCCTGACCGCGCAGCTCGTCGACTTCCCGTCCGAGAGCGGCACCGAGAAGCCCCTCGCTGACGCGATCGAGAGCGCCCTGCGCGCCCTGCCGCACCTCACGGTCGACCGGTACGGCAACAACGTCGTCGCCCGCACGAACCTGGGCCGCGCGGAGCGCGTGATCCTCGCCGGCCACATCGACACCGTGCCGATCGCGGACAACGTCCCGTCCCGCCTCGACGAGGACGGCGTCCTGTGGGGCTGCGGCACCTGCGACATGAAGTCCGGCGTCGCGGTCCAGCTGCGCATCGCGGCCACGGTCCCGGCCCCCAACCGCGACCTGACCTTCGTCTTCTACGACAACGAGGAGGTCGCCGCGGACCTCAACGGCCTGAAGCACGTCTCCGAGGCCCACCCGGAGTGGCTGGAGGGCGACTTCGCGGTCCTTCTGGAGCCCACGGCCGGCGAGGTCGAGGGCGGCTGCCAGGGCACCCTGCGGGTCCTGCTGACGACCAAGGGCGAGCGCGCCCACTCCGCCCGCGGCTGGATGGGCTCCAACGCCATCCACGCGGCGGCCCCGATCCTGGCGAGGCTGGCGTCGTACGAGCCGCGGTACCCGGTGATCGACGGCCTGGAGTACCGCGAGGGCCTCAACGCGGTCGGCGTCTCCGGCGGTGTCGCCGGCAACGTCATCCCCGACGCCTGCGTGGTCACGGTCAACTTCCGCTACGCGCCCGACCGCACCGAGGAGGAGGCCGTCGCCCACGTCCGCGAGGTCTTCGCCGACTGCGGCGTCGAGGAGTTCGTCGTTGACGACCACAGCCCCGGCGCGCTGCCCGGCCTGTCCCACCCGGCGGCCGCGGCGTTCATCGAGGCCGTCGGCGGCACCGCCCAGCCCAAGTACGGCTGGACGGACGTCTCCCGCTTCAGCGCCCTCGGCGTCCCGGCCGTCAACTACGGCCCCGGCAACCCGCACTTGGCGCACCGGCGCGACGAACGCGTGGAGACGGCGAAGATCCTGACGGGCGAGGAGCGCCTGAGGTCCTGGCTGACGGCGTGACGTGTCCGGTGCGGTGGATCTCGTGGCGGACACGCTGACGTCCCCCGTCCGTAACCCGTATGGATCTACGCTGAGGTGAACCACCAGCACGGCGGAGGGAGCGGACATGGCGACCGGCAACCCCGAGGGCAAGAAGCAGCCACCCGAGGAGCAGCGGCTCGGACCGGTGCTGCGCAGACGAGGCCAGGTCCAGGCGAGCACGACGGACCAGCGGCTGCTGGACGCGGGAGGTCCCTCGGACTGGGTCCACACGGATCCCTGGCGGGTCCTGCGCATCCAGTCCGAGTTCATCGAGGGCTTCGGCACGCTCGCCGAACTCCCGCCCGCGATCAGTGTCTTCGGCTCCGCCCGCACCCCCGCCGACTCACCGGAGTACGAGGCGGGCGTCCGGCTCGGCCGCGGTCTGGTGGAGGCCGGCTTCGCCGTCATCACCGGTGGCGGCCCGGGCGCGATGGAGGCGGCCAACAAGGGCGCCCTCGAAGCGGGCGGCACCTCCGTCGGCCTCGGTATCGAGCTCCCCTTCGAACAGGGCCTCAACCCCTACGTCGACATCGGCCTCAACTTCCGCTACTTCTTCGTCCGGAAGATGATGTTCGTCAAGTACGCCCAGGGCTTCGTGGTCCTCCCCGGCGGCCTCGGCACCCTCGACGAACTCTTCGAGGCCCTCACCCTCGTCCAGACCCAGAAGGTCACCCGCTTCCCCATCGTCCTCTTCGGCGTGTCCTACTGGGGCGGCCTGGTCGACTGGCTCACCAACACCCTCATCGCCCAGGGCAAGGCGGCAGCAAAGGACCTGACCCTCTTCCACGTCACGGACGACGTCGACGAGGCGGTGGCGCTGGTCTCGAAGGAGGCGGGCAGGTAGGACCGGGCTTTTCCCGCGCCCCTTCAGGGGCGCGGGGAACTGCGCGGACGGGGTCCGGGGCGGAGCCCCGAAGTCTTTGACGCGGGGGTCGAAGGGGCGCGCAGCCCCTGGGTGGGGGCACCTCCCGGTCGAGCGAAGCCGAGAGTGGGGGAGGGACGGGTA
>NZ_JARGEE010000452.1:0-6685 GCF_033794485.1 Streptomyces sp. MB09-02B | reverse complement strand
CTACCACCACCCGCCCCCGATCACCCTCGTTCCCGTCCGATCGCTCGTGCGAGGATCGGAGGAGTAGCCACCCGCCCGAGCAGCACGTGTATGCGAATGGGGAGCAGTCATGGCCGGCAAGGCGCCGAAGAATGATCCGGTTCAGGACGCGCCCCAGGTCGCGGCGCCCAAGCACGCGGCGGCGGGACTGCCGGCGATCGGGCACACCCTGCGGGTCGCGCAGCAGCAGATGGGCGTGAAGCGGACCGCGCTGACCCTGCTGCGGGTCAACCAGAAGGACGGCTTCGACTGCCCGGGCTGCGCCTGGCCGGAGCCGGACCACCGGCACGCGGCGGAGTTCTGCGAGAACGGCGCGAAGGCGGTCGCCGAGGAGGCAACACTGCGCCGGGTCACTCCGGAGTTCTTCGCCGCCCACAGCGTGGCCGACCTCGCCACGCGCAGTGGCTACTGGCTGGGGCAGCAGGGGCGGCTCACCCACCCCATGTACCTCCCCGAGGGCGGCGACCGGTACGAGCCGGTGTCCTGGGACCGCGCCTTCGACATCGTCGCCGAGGAGCTGAAGGCGCTCGGCTCCCCCGACGAGGCCCTCTTCTACACGTCCGGGCGGACCAGCAACGAGGCCGCCTTCCTGTACCAGCTGTTCGCCCGTGAGTTCGGCACGAACAACCTGCCGGACTGCTCCAACATGTGCCACGAGTCGTCGGGCTCCGCGCTCAACGAGACCATCGGCATCGGCAAGGGCAGCGTCCTGCTGGAGGACCTCTACCAGGCCGACCTGATCATCGTGGCCGGGCAGAACCCGGGGACCAACCACCCCCGGATGCTCTCCGCCCTGGAACGGGCCAAGGCCAACGGCGCGAAGATCATCACCGTCAACCCGCTGCCCGAGGCCGGCCTGGAGCGGTTCAAGAACCCGCAGACGCCGCAGGGCATGCTCAAGGGCGCCGCCCTCACCGACCTGTTCCTC
Source organism: Streptomyces sp. MB09-02B (assembly GCF_033794485.1). Taxonomy (NCBI): domain Bacteria; kingdom Bacillati; phylum Actinomycetota; class Actinomycetes; order Kitasatosporales; family Streptomycetaceae; genus Streptomyces; species Streptomyces sp. MB09-02B. The sequence goes on along the minus strand of NZ_JARGEE010000452.1, from coordinate 5,718 downwards.
CAGATCCGCATCGGCGGCGACCAGGCCCTGTTCCGGCTCCTGAACAAGCTGATCCTGGAGACGGACGGCGCGGTCGACGAGGAGTTCGTCCGCGAACACACCCACGGGTACGAGGAGTTCACCGAGGCCGCCCGCGCCGCCGACTGGGACGAGACGCTCGCGGCGACCGGTCTGACGCGCGAGAAGATCGACGAGGCGCTGCGCATGGTCCTCGCCTCGCAGCGGACCATCGTCTGCTGGGCCATGGGTCTCACCCAGCACAAGCACTCGGTGCCGACCATCCGCGAGGTGGTCAACTTCCTCCTGCTGCGCGGCAACATCGGCCGTCCCGGCGCCGGTGTCTGCCCGGTGCGCGGTCACTCCAACGTGCAGGGGGACCGCACGATGGGCATCTTCGAGCGGCCCGCCCCGGCGTTCCTGGACGCCCTGGAGAAGGAGTTCGGCTTCGCGCCGCCCCGGGAGCACGGCTACGACGTCGTCCGGGCCATCAAGGCCATGCGCGACGACAAGGCGAAGGTGTTCTTCGCGATGGGCGGCAACTTCGTCTCGGCCTCCCCCGACACGGAGGTCACGGAGGCGGCGATGCGCCGGGCCCGGCTGACCGTGCACGTGTCGACGAAGCTGAACCGCTCGCACGCCGTCACGGGCGCGCGGGCGCTGATCCTGCCCACCCTGGGACGCACCGAACGCGACCTCCAGGGCGGCGGTGAGCAGTTCGTGACCGTCGAGGACTCCATGGGCATGGTGCACGCCTCACGCGGCCGACTGGAGCCCGCGAGCGGGCAGTTGCTGTCCGAGCCGGCCATCGTGTGCCGGCTCGCCCGCCGGGTCCTCGGCGAGGACAGCCGGACGCCGTGGGAGGAGTTCGAGAAGGACTACGCCACCGTCCGCGACCGCATCGCGCGCGTGGTGCCCGGCTTCGAGGACTTCAACGCGCGCGTGGCCGACCCGTCCGGCTTCGCCCTCCCGCACGCCCCGCGCGACGAACGCCGCTTCCCCACCGCCACCGGCAAGGCCAACTTCACGGCCGCGCCCGTCGAGTACCCCGAGCTGCCCGGGGGGCGCCTGCTGCTGCAGACGCTGCGCTCGCACGACCAGTACAACACCACCATCTACGGCCTCGACGACCGCTACCGGGGCATCAAGAACGGCCGTCGGGTCGTGCTCGTCAACCCCGACGACGCGCGGGAGCTGAAGCTCGCCGACGGGTCGTACGTGGACCTGGTGGGCGAGTGGAAGGACGGCGTCGAGCGGCGCGCCCCCGGTTTCCGGGTGGTGCACTACCCGACGGCACGCGGCTGCGCGGCCGCCTACTACCCGGAGACCAACGTCCTGGTGCCGCTGGACTCCACCGCCGACACCAGCAACACCCCGGCCAGCAAGTCCGTCGTGGTCCGTCTGGAACAATCGTCCACCGACTGAGCGTTTGCTCAGGAGACCGGCGCTCCTCCGACGGCGGCGCACGCGATCGACGACGAACGGAGCCCCATGGGCGAGCAGCACCACGTGAAGTTCCCGCAGAAGGTCATCGACGAGTACGCGAACCTCGGCATCGACCTGGTCGCGATGTTCTCCGCCGGACACCTGGGCACCCGGATGGGCGTACAGATCGTGGAGGCCTCGGCGGACCGGGTCGTCGGCACGATGCCGGTGGAGGGCAACACCCAGCCGTACGGGCTGCTGCACGGCGGCGCGTCCGCCGTACTGGCGGAGACGCTGGGCTCGGTCGGCTCCATGCTGCACGCCGGCAGCTCCAAGATCGCCGTCGGCGTGGACCTGAACTGCACCCATCACCGGGGCGCACGGTCCGGCCTGGTGACAGGTGTCGCCACACCGCTGCACCGGGGCCGCTCGACGGCGACGTACGAGATCGTCATCAGCGACGAGGACGGCAAGCGGGTGTGCACCGCCCGGCTGACCTGTCTGCTGCGGGACGCCCCCACCGCCCCGGGCGCGAAGGCCCCAGCGGCCGAGTGACCCGTGCGGACGAGGGGCGGGCCCAGGCGGCGGCCTGTTCGCCTCTGGCCCGCCGGGGTGCGCAGGCCCTAGCGTCGGGGCATGGCAACGGGAGGAGCCCCCTGGCCGAGGGCGGTGCTCGGGCCGGCGCTGCTGATCGGCGTCCTGGTCACCGGGTGCGCGGGGGCGGGAGAGGCGGGCGGGGCCGCGGGCCCCTCGACGGCCGCGCGCGGCGGCGGCTCGCCGTCGCCGTCGGCCACCCCTCCCGAGGAACTGTGCGCGAAGCTCGTCTCGCACTGGTCGCTGGAGGTGCTGGACGGCGACACGTACGGGGACTATCAGTCCATGGGACTGTCGAACGGGCAGTACGACATCCTGCGGGAGGTCGTCGACGAGGCCCGGGCCGAGAAGAAGCGCGCGGGTGCCACGGCGGCGCGGCTGCTGATCGAGCGGCGGGCCCGCGCGGGCTGCGAGGAGTGGTACCGCTCGGGCGGCCCGGGCGAGGGGCCCTGGAGTTGAGCGGGGTGGGCCCCGTGGAGCCGGGCGAGGGCACGCGCGCGTGGGACGCGGCGGACGGGCCGGCGGACGCGGACACCCCGCCCCCGCCGGAGCCGCCGCGCGGACGGTACACCCAGGCGTACGCCCGGCACCGCCGGGCCGTCCTCGCGGGGGCGGCGACGGTCGTCGCGCTCGCGGGCGGCGGCTACCTCTACGCGACCCGGCCCACCTCGGCCCCGCCGCCGGAGCCGACACCGCGGGAGACGCCGTACCCCTCCCAGGCCATCGTCGTCAGCTACCTCGGTCCGGCGGCGCACTCCGGCCGGGCGCCGCGCGGACGCTTCGAATTCGAGGTGCGGCTGAGCGTGCGGTACGGCCCCCCGATCACCGTGGAACGGATGACCCAGCCCTACGAGGGACTGTCGCTGCGCACAGACCCGCGTACTCCGCTCCGGATCGGGACGAAAGACGCCCGAAAGATCCTCGTCACCATGCGCGTCACCGAATGCGGGAAAGCACCGGAGGGCGCCGGACTTCCATTCCTGGATGTAACTCTGCGTAATACGCGCGCAATAGAAGCGCACAGTTTCATCTTGGGTGAGCGCTACGCCCAGGACCTCTCCGACGCCCTTCGAGTCGCCTGTGGCAACGATTCCGCGTCATCACCAAAAAGCTGAACACTCCTGAACCTACCCGCGTCGACCCTGCACGTTCTCACTATGCGGACAGGGCGAATCGGCCTGAATTCCGCGCAACCGCCCACTGAGTACCGCTCTGCATTACCTCGTGTCATAACAAGAGCGTCACAGCCTTGGTCAGACTCTCCTCCACGTTGTCCACACACGCTTAGAGTCACGGCCAGTCACCGCGCCAACGGAATCGAAGTCACGTCTTCGGCCCAGCGCTCGACTCGGCCACTTCCAACAGGAAGGGCCGTGCCAGGGAAAGGACTGATCGTGCGTCAACGTTCGCTCATCGCCATCACCGCCGCGCTGGCGGCGGGAGCACTCACACTCACCGCCTGCGGTTCGCGCGACGAGGACAAGGGCGGCTCGGACACCGGCAGTGGAACCACTGTCGTCATCGGCGTCGACGCCCCGTTGACCGGTGAGCTCTCCGCCATGGGCCTCGGCATCAAGAACTCCGCCGACCTCGCCGCCAAGACGGCCAACAAGGAGAAGTACGTCGACGGCATAACCTTCAAGATCGAAGCCCTCGACGACCAGGCCCAGCCCTCCTCCGGTCAGCAGAACGCGGTCACCTTCGTCGCCAACAAGGACATCCTCGGCGTCGTCGGCCCCCTGAACTCCGGCGTCGCCGAGTCCATGCAGAAGGTCTTCGACGACGCCAAGCTCGTCGAGGTCTCCCCGGCCAACACCGGCCCGAGCCTGACCCAGGGCGCCGACTGGCAGACCAAGAAGGTCCGCCCGTACAAGTCGTACTTCCGCACCGCGACAACGGACGCCATCCAGGGCCCGTACGCCGCGCAGTACCTGTACAACAAGGGCAAGAAGAAGAAGGTCTTCGTCATCGACGACAAGAAGACCTACGGCGCCGGCCTGGCCGCCACCTTCACCGACGAGTTCAAGAAGCTCGGCGGCGAAGTCGTCGGCACCGAACACATCAACCCCGAGACCAAGGACTTCTCCACGGTCGCCACCAAGGTCAAGAACTCCGGCGCCGACGTCGTCTACTACGGCGGCGAGTACCCGCAGTCCGGCCCCCTGACCAAGCAGATCAAGGCCACCGGCGCCAAGGTCCCCGTCGTCGGCGGCGACGGCATGAAGGACGACAAGTACATCGCCCTGGGCGGCAGCGCCAGTGAAGGGGACTTCACCACCTCCGTCGGCGCCCCCGTCGAGGAACTGCCCTCCGCCAAGGACTTCGTCGCCGCCTACAAGTCCGCGGGCTACAAGGACCCCTACTCCGCCTACGGCGGCTACTCCTACGACTCCGCCTGGGCGATCATCGAAGCCGTGAAGAAGGTCGTCGAGGACAACGACGGCAAGCTTCCCAGCGACGCCCGCGCCAAGATCACCGAGGCCATGCAGAACATCTCCTTCGACGGCGTGACCGGCAAGGTCTCCTTCGACGAGTACGGCGACACGACCAACAAGCAGCTCACCGTCTACAAGGTCGAGGACGGCGCGTGGAAGGCGGTCGACTCCGGTACCTACACCGGCTGACCCCACCCGCACACACCTGAGCCGCGCGGGGCGCTGCACCACAGCGCCCCGCGCGGACTCACATCCGGTCACATTCGTCGAACATCCGAAAGTCTCGGAGGACATGCGGTGAACGAACTGCCGCAGCAGCTGGTCAACGGCCTGCTACTAGGATCCATGTACGGGCTGGTCGCCATCGGCTACACGATGGTCTATGGCATCGTCCAGCTCATCAACTTCGCCCACGGTGAGATATTCATGCTGGGCGGCTTCGGTGCCATCACGGTCTACCTCTACGTGCTGCCCGACGGCACGAGCATGTGGGTCGCACTCCCGCTGATGCTCGTCGGAGGCATCATCGTCGCCGTGCTCGCCGCAATGGGAGCGGAACGCCTGGCCTACCGGCCCCTGCGCACCGCACCGCGCCTCGCCCCCCTCATCACCGCCATCGGCCTCTCCCTGGCCCTCCAGCAGGCCGTGTGGGCGTGGTACCCGGACGCCAAGGAGTCCATCAACTTCCCACAGATCGGCGGCGGCCCCTTCGAGATCGGCAACGTCACCGTCCAGACCGGTGACATCTTCCTGCTGATCGCCGCCCCGATCAGCATGGCGATCCTCGCGTACTTCGTCATGAAGACCCGCACCGGGCGCGGCATGCAGGCCACCGCCCAGGACCCCGACACCGCCAAGCTGATGGGCATCAACACCGACCGCATCATCGTGGTCGCCTTCGCCCTCGGCGCCGCGTTCGCCGCCGTCGGGGCCGTCGCCTACGGCCTCAAGTACGGCCAGGTCCAGTTCCGCATGGGCTTCATCCTCGGCCTCAAGGCCTTCACCGCTGCCGTCCTCGGCGGCATCGGCAACATCTACGGCGCCATGCTCGGCGGCGTCGTCCTCGGCCTCGCCGAGGCCCTCTCCACCGCCTACATCGCCGACATCCCCGGCATGGACCAGTTCGGCAGCCAGTCCTGGGCCGACGTATGGGCGTTCGTACTCCTCATCCTCGTCCTCCTGTTCAGGCCCCAGGGTCTGCTCGGAGAGCGCGTGGCGGACAGGGCGTGACACCGATGACCACACACACCACCGCGACCCCCGCCCC
>NZ_JARGEE010000451.1:0-6701 GCF_033794485.1 Streptomyces sp. MB09-02B | reverse complement strand
CCCCGTTCCCCTCCCCGTTCCCGTTCCCGTTCCTGTTCCCGAGCCCCGAGGACCGTCGCCCGTGCCGCAGGAGAAACCCGGAGCACCCGAGGCCGGCGACTTCGCCGCGTACGCCACCGCCGCCTGGCCTCGTCTGGTGCGGACCGCGCACATGCTCACCGGCGACTTCCACGAGGCCGAGGACCTCGTGCAGACCACCCTGGCGAAGGTGTACGCCCGCTGGCGGCGCATACCGCGCGACGACGTCGACTTCTACGTACGGCGCTCGCTGGTGAACAACAACATCAGCCGCGTACGGAAGAGACGTGTGGCCCATCTGCTGACCCCGTTCCTGCCCGAGCGGGTGCACGAGCGGCACGCCGGGCACGCCGAGTCGATCGCCCAACGGGCCGCCGTCACACAGGCGTTGGCCGCCCTGTCGGCCCGGCAGCGGTCCGTGCTGGTGCTCCGCTTCTGGGAGGACCTCAGCGAGAGCGAGATCGCGCAGCTGCTGGGCTGCTCGCTGGGCACGGTCAAGACCCACGTGCGCCGGGGGCTGCAAGCCCTGCGCGCCCACCCCGAGTTCGCGGGCGCGGCCCACGCGGACCCCCGAGGCCACGGCTCCGTGCCCTCCCTCCCGTTCGTCCCGGCGCCACCCTCACCCGTCCCCGGAGCCCGCCCATGAACCACCCGACCTCCGGGACCGGCCCGGACACCGCCGCGCAACCAGGAACGACGGGAGCGGAAGCGCAAGTTCGTGCGGGTGCGGAGACCCGGGCCCGCTCGGGCGCGGGCCTCGCCCCGGACCGTAAAAACTACGGGCACCCCAACGTCACCGGTGACCCCGACGACACCGACGACACCGGTGACACAGACGACACCAGTGACACCGACGACACGGGGCGGCGGCTGCGGGAGGCGTTCGCCGAGGCCGCGTACGGTCTCACGCCGCCGCCCGTACCGCTGGAGGCCATCGAGCGGGAGGGCCGCAGCCGTCGACGACGACGCCGGGCCGCCGCGCTGAGCACGGGCTGCGGATTGCTGCTGCTCCCGCTCGTCGTGGTGCTGGCCCTCCGCCCCGACGGCCCCTCCACCACCGTGCACCCCATGGCCCCGCCGAAGCCGAGCGCGAGCGCCCTGTCGACGCCGCCGTCCACCCCCGTGGCGGGACAGGTGCGGGTCGTCGAGCCGGGCGAGAAGGTGTACGTCGGCGACGGCACGCGGATCTGGCTGACCGAGGAGGGCAAGTACGGGGACACACCCGGTGTCTCCGATGTGCCCGAGTTCCGCAGCGTGGTCGACGGCAACATCGACACGAGCAGGCCGGGTGTCTCGGTGCAGGAGACGGCCCGGGGGCCCCGGCAGTCGTTCCTCACCGGCGTGTACTACGGCGGCCGCGGCGGCCGGACCGTGGCGGCCGCCGTACGGATCGAGCTGTACGACGGCAGGACGCTCGACGGCACGGTCGTCCGACTGGCCGGCCAGAAGGAGTGGGGCGGCTGGTACGTGCTCGCGGATGTCGGACAGCGCGTCTCGCACCCCGAGCAGATGCGGGGTATCACCCGCAAGGTCACGGTGTACGACAAGGACGGCGGCGTGGTCGCCTCGCTGGACTTCGGCTGAGTCCCACGGGGGTCACCGCTTCTCGTCACGGGAACCGTCAGAGAGGCGGCTGTGCGGGTGCCGGGCCGAGTGTCGTGGTACCGGGGGCCGTGCGGTGGCCGAGGCCCGTGCGGTAGGCGTCGAGGGCGGCCTCCACGCGGCCGGTGCGGCGGTACAGGTCGCCCAGCAGGCGGCACAGGTCGGCCAGGTCGCCGACGGCACCGGCCCGCTCCAGCAGGCTCAGCGCCCGTACGTAGTGCTCCTCGGCGGCGTCCGCGTCGCGCGCGTCCTCGGCGATGATGCCGAGGAGACGGTGCGCGGCGGCGGAGTGCAGGGCGCCGCGTTCGGAGCTGAGGTCGCTGAGGACCTCGCGGAGCAGCTCGGCGGCCTCCTCGGACTTGCCCCGGCGGTGCAGGACGTCGGCGAGTTCGACGGCGACCTGGCTGGTGTAGAGCGCGGCGCGCTTGGCGGAGAGCATGCGGCGGGCCTCGCGCAGTTCCTCCTCGGCGCGGGCGTAGTCGCCGTTCTGGGCGTGGAGGTAGCCGCGCATCCAGTGGCAGTTGGCCAGCTCGGTGCGGATCTGGAGCTGCCGGTAGAGCTCGGAGGCCTTGGCGAGGGAGGCGTCGGCCTCGGCGATCCGCCCTTCGGCGATCATCGTCCGGGCGACCGAGCGGTGCATACGGGCGACGAGGGCCGGGTCGCCGGACCGCGGGGCGAGTGCGAGGGCCAGTTCGGCGGCCTGGGCGGCGCGGGCGTGGGCGCCCATGTCCATGTAGGGGGCGATGACGCCGGTGTAGAGGAGGAGCAGGGCGTCGGGGTCGTGCATGCCGTTGCGGTTCAGCTCGTCTAGCGTGGACTCGTAGAGGTAGCAGGAGTAGCGGAGTTCACCGGCGAGGTAGTGGGCGGTCGCGCGGCCGCGCAGGGCGGGGACGCGGGTCGGGAGCGGGGCGTCGCCGAGTCGCTGTTCGACCTGCTCGAACCGCAGCTGGGCGGTCTCCAGGTCACCGGTCTCCAGGGCGCATTCACCGAGGCCGAGCAGGGCGTCGGCCTGTTCGGCGACCAGGCCGTACTCCTCCGCCTCGGCGAGGACGGCCGTGAACCCCTCGGCGGCGGCCTCGCCGGCACCGCTGGCGAGCGTGCGCTGGGCGCCGGTCAGCCGGAGCCGCAGCTCGGTGGCGAAGCCCGCGGGGCGTCCGGTGACCAGTTCCTCGTAGCCGACGCCGAGCCGTTCGGCGATATGCCGCAGCGCGGGTTCCGAGGCCCGCACCCGGCCGGCCTCCAGGGTCGAGATGTATGCCGGGGTGTACGCCGGTTCCGCCAACTGCCGCTGTGTGAGGCCCCGTTCCGTCCGCAGTTGCTGCACTCTGCGCCCGATGACCTCGGGGTCGTCACGCTCGGCCATACCTGCCATGACGTAAGCATGCCAGTAACTGCGCTTACACCGGGCGCTTCACCCAACTCCCCAACGGCCTCTTGCCGTTGGTAGGCCAAAGCCTTACGTTGAGCGACACGTTAAGCACGCTTAACTCATCCGGTCAGCCGCAGGGAGGTCCCGTGATCCGCGACCTGCTCACCCGCCACACCCGCTCAGTCGCCGCCGCGCTCCTCGCGATCACCGCCCTGGTGACGGCGGCCAACGCGTTCCCGCGCTGACGGGGCGCGTCGTCCCGCGCGGGCTCAGAACTCGGCGGTGTCCAACTCGAAGCCGAGGGGGTCGGGAAGGGGCACGACCATGCCCAGCTTGCACTTCACCGTCTTGGCGTACCTGTCCCCGGACGGCTCGGAGAACACCGTGACCTCGGCTTCCTCGCGGTCGATGAGGAGGTAGACGGGGATACCGGCGCGGGCGTAGCCGAGGATCTTCGTCTCGCGATCACGGTCCCCGGTGCTGGTCGAGGTGACCTCGGCCACGAGAAGGACAGCGGAGGGATCGTGCCACTCCTGCTCGTCGTCGAAGGTGCCCTTGGGGGCGACGGCGAGATCAGGGACCACGTGCCCTGTCATGGAGCCACCGGGTACGTCCAGCCCGATGCCGGTGTAGTTGCGAAGGGATCGGTCACGGCGGCGGTCGATGACCTGTTCTGTCAGCTCCGACACGATTTCTTCATGCTCCCCGTTGGCCGGAGGCGTCACGCAGATCTCTCCCTCGATCAGCTCTACGCGCCAGCCCCTGGGGGCCGTCGCACTGAAGAGCTGGAAGACCTGCTCGACGCTCGCGCCTGTGTGGTCAGGCACGTCGCTGTCGCCGTCAGGGTCGTCGAAAGGACCGCTGATGTACTCGCCCTGGTACCCCGGCATGATGATCGGCTCCGCCGTCGCCATGACAGACCTCCTTCGCTCAGCGCGACGCTCCCAGAGTAGACCGGAAGCCCGAACAAGGAATCCGGAGCCGTTCACTCGAACGAGCGTGCTGTTACGTTCCTGCGCGCGTCGGAGGGACTCTGAGCCAGGGCCGTCGCCGTCGCCCGCACGAACGCCTCCGGGTTGTCGAGCATGATGTTGTGGCCGCAGGCCGGGATCGGGACGACGGTCACGCCGGCCTCGGTGAGGGCGGCGGTGCCCGGGACGGGGCCGTCGGCCTCGGGGTGGAGGTAGGTGCGGGGGATCTTCAGGTCGAGCAGCAGCTCGCGCATCGTCGGGCGGGTGCCGTGGGCCAGTCGCGCGGCGCTGCGGTACAGGGCCTCGGGGCCGACCAGCCGCATGGTCGCCCACCACTGGGCCCCGGCCAGCTTCGCGAACTCCTCACGTCCGCCCGCGAGGAACTCCTCCTCGGAGTAGGCCGCGATGCCGTTGCTCCCGGCCACCCCGCGCGTGGGGGTCAGCGGATCCAGGTTGGAGTCGATCATCACCAGCTTCCGCACCAGCCCCGGGTGCCGGGACGCCAGCACGATCCCCACCGAGCCGCCCATGCTGTGCGCGACCAGCTCGACGCCGGTGACGCCCGCCGCCGTCAGGGCCCGGGCGAGCGCGTCCGCGTGGGCCTCCAGGCCGTAGTCGAAGTCCGTCGGGCGATCGCTGATGCCGTGCCCGAGCAGGTCGACCAGCAGCGAACGGCGCCCCGCGAGGAGGGGGTGGACCGCGGCCTCGGTGAAGTACGCGGTGGATGTGGCCCCGAGCCCGTGCACATACACGCGAGCGGGCTCCTCCCCCGGCAGCTCGACCCACCGGATCCGGTCCCCGGCGTCCGTGACCACGGCCTCTCGCATGTCTCTCCCCCTGGACCCTCGCCCCGGCCGATGCCCTCAGCAGGCCGGGTCAGTCGTCGTCGAACTCGATGAGGGCGTCGGCCCACGCGAACACGTCGTCCTCTTCGTCCCCGTCACCATCATCGCCGTTCCCGGCAGCGCGACCCGACCGTGTCACCGTGCGGCTGAGGGGCTGTTCGGTGTCGAGCGAGGCCACATCGCCACATCGCCTCAGTCGCACACCCGTCGGTACGGCTCGTCCGGTACGTACGTGTCCCACTCGCCCCTCGTCAGGTCCTCGTCGCCGGCGCGGGCGCAGACCTGGGCGACGGTACGGGCCGGGGCGACGGTGTGACGGTGCAGGGGGACGTGGCCGCCGCCGACCAAGAGGGCCGTGTTGTCGGGGGTGAAGGCGAGTGAGGCGATGCGCTCGCCGGGGGAGGGGAGCGGGCCGCCCAGGGGCTGTTGGGTGGTGGTGTCCCAGAGCTGGACGGTGCCGGCGTCGCCGCCGACGGCGAGGGTGTGGCCGTCGGGGCTGAAGGCGAGGGCGCTGACGGCCTCCGGGGTGCGGCCGAGCGGGGCCGGGAACACGTTGCGCAGGACACCGGCCCGGCGGCGCAGGTCGCCGTCCCACAGGGCGACCCGGCCGGTGCGGTCGCCCGCCGCCACCCGGCTCCCGTCGGGGCTGAACGCCAGCGCGCTGATGTGGTCGCCCTGGACGAGGTCCAGCGCGACGCTCCGACCGGTACGGCCACGGGCCACCCGGTTGTCCCCGACGACCGGTTCGCCGCGGGGGCTGAGCGCGAGGGGGGCGCCGGCCAGGCCTCGCCCGGTGGGGGTGTCGGTGCGGGTGCGGGTCTCCGTGTCCCACTGCTCGTCGCTCGGCTCGCCGTCGGCCGAGGTACGGGTGGTGAACAGGGTGCGGCCGTCCGGGGACAGGGCCAGCGCCGTCACCGCCGTGCCGGACCGGCTGCGGCCCAGGTCCAGCACGCTCTGTTCGCGGTCCCGGGCCACGTCCCAGACGGTGAACCACTGCGGCGCGCCCCGCACACCGGGTCCGGTGACGCCGTAGACGAACCTGCCGCCGTCGGGGCTGAACGCCATCTGGGGGACGGGGTCGGACGACTGCGGGGGAGCGAGCGACGACGGCAGGGTGCGGATCAGGCGGCCGTCGCGGGTGTCGCGCAGCTCGAAACGGAAGCCGGGGCCGGTGCCCGTGCCGGTGCCGGGGCCGGTCGGTGTGCCGGGGGCCGTTCGTGTGGCTGTGGCGAACAGGCGGCCGTCCGGGCTCAGGAGCACACCGTCCACGGGGCGGTCCCGCCAGGCCGCGGTGACGGTGTTCGTCAGGTCGAGGGTGTGGGCGGTGCCGCCCTCCAGGTAGCGCAGGACGGGCGGGCCCGGGTCCCAGGCGAGGCCGCCGCGCAGATGCTGGTTGTTGAGGGGGTGCCGGAGGACGGGGGCGTCCGGTGACGACAGCCGCCACACCCGGATCTCGTCGGCGGAACCGGCGGTGGCCAGGAAGCCGCCGTCCCGGCCGAACGTGGCGTACCGCACGCCGGGGTCGTGGAGTTCGGCCACCCGGTCACCGGTACGGGCGTCCCACACCCGCACCTCGCCGTCGGCCACGACCGCGAAGCGGCCGTCCGCGCCGGACACCACCGCCGAGTCGACGCCGCAGACCCCGCGTGCCCGCTCCCACGAGCCACGCACCAGCCGCCGCCCGGCGGTCTGCAGAACCCGCGGCGCCTTCCCGACCGGGCACACGACCACCAGCCGGTCGTCACCACCGGGTGCCACGTTCGCGGGAGTCGTCCCCCGCGCCTCGAACAACACCTCCCCGTCCACAACGGACCGCACCTGCACCCGCCCGCCGCCAGAACCGCCACCCGCACCGAGCCCGCCGGCCGACGCAGCCACGGCACCCGCGCCCAGGCC
>NZ_JARGEE010000450.1:0-6721 GCF_033794485.1 Streptomyces sp. MB09-02B | reverse complement strand
CGCACCCCCCGCACCACCCCCGCAGCCCTACTCGGTCAGCGCCGACAAACTCTCCCGGATGCAGTCCATGTGCGCCCGAACCTCGTCCCACCTCTCCCCATGCTCCCGCAACACCCTCTCGGTCTCCCGAGCCACCCACTCCTCCCGCCGCCGCGCCTCCGCCAACGCCTCCGCGGCCCGCTCCTCCGCCTCCTCCCCCATCCGCACCACATCGGCCTCCGCCTCGGCGAACCCCCGCTCGGCCGCGACAAGCTCCGCCTCCGCCCGAGCCGCCCGGTCCGCCAGCCCCGCGTCGAACGCGGCCTCCCGCTCGGCCACCTCCCGCTCGATCCCGGCCACCCGCGCGTCGTACTCCTTCTGGAGCTCCGTGAGCATCCCCTCCGCCCGCTCCCGCGTCTCCCGCAGCGTGGCCAACGCCTCGCCCCGCCCCTCCTTCACCACACGCCGGGCCTCGATCCGCAGCTCGTCGGCCTCGGTCTGGGCCGCCAGCAGCACCTGCCGGGCCCGCTCCTCGGCCTCGCCCCGCACCTTGTCGGCGTAGGCCTGCGCAGCCCCCCGCAGCCGCTGCCCGGCCTCCTCCGCGTCGGCGACGATCCGCCGGGCGTCGTCGCGCCCGCCCTCGCGGACGGCCTCGCCCTCCGCGACACCGAGCTCGAACAGCTCCCGCGCCCGCCCGCCGAGCGCCTCGTACGTCTGCGGACGGAGCCCGGCGACCGTCTCGCGCAGCAGGTCGAGGTCCGTGCCCATCTCCCGGGCCAGCACGGTCAGCCGGGCGGCCCGCTCCCAGGCGGCGTCCCGGTCCCTGGAGAGGGCCGCCGCGTGGGCGTCGACCTCGTCGGGACGGTAACCACGCCGTACGACGTCGAATTCGAAGTCATGGGGTGCCGTCGGTGCGCTGCTCATGCTGGGCCCTCTCCGCCGGACGCACACGAAATGATGATTTCGCGCCACATCTTGATGGATCGGACCAAAAGGTTCATAACGCGACACTCCGTGCGAGGTCACGGGAGCAGACGGCCGGACACGGACACGCGCGAGGGCCCGGCCCGGATCACCTACGTGTCCGGGCCGGGCCCTCGTGTCATGCGGACGGCGGGCTGCCGACGTGGCGGGCGGTCAGCCGCGACGGGTCACAACAACCCGTCCCACATCTCCTCCAGCAGCACCGACCACCAGCTCTCCGGCGACGCGAGCGCCGCCGGGTCGAGCGCGGCGAGCTGCGCCTGGAAGTCGACGGTCCAGCGGCCCGCCTGCTCCTGGTTGAGGCCGAACCGCAGCCGCCACATCCGGCCGAGCAGAGCCAGACAGCGCGCGAACTCGGGCAGGCCCGTGTTCACGAACTGCGGCGGTACGGGCGCACCGCCCGGCCCCGCCTCCACCGGCACGGCCACGATGTTCGCCGTGCCGTACTGCACACACAGCGCCTTGCCGAAGTCGCTGCCCATGACGAGGTACGAGCCCGCGTCGGCCGCCGGCTGCACCCCCCGCTCCTGCGCCAGCTCCGCCAGCGTCGGCACCGGACGGCCCGGCTGGGCCTGCGCCCAGAAGAAGGGACCCATGTCCACCGGCAGTCCGGCGACGACCAGGGTGTGCGCCACGATCGGCGGAACACCCTGCCGCGACACCGCCTGCTGGTCGAACCGGAACACCCCCGGCCCGAACGCCGCCGCCAGCTCCTGCCCGATCACCTCCGGCGGGACCGGCGGCGCCGGCTGCACCGGCGGCAACGGCGCCCGCACCGGCGCGGGCCGCGCGGGACCGTCCGCGACCTGGTGCAACTCGCCCTGGTGAGCGAGGAGTTGGGCCATGCCCTGCTGCCGGCTCGCGTGGTCCTTGCCGTACGGGGCGATGGAGGTGATGCGCGCGTTCGGCCACTGCTCACGGATCATCCGCGCGCAGTACGCCCCGGGCAGCTCGCACGACTCCAACTCGGTGTGCAGCTCCAGCACGGCCTCCGGCGGGATGTTCATCCCGCGCAGCTCGTGGAAGATCTGCCACTCCGGGTGCGGCGTACCCGGCGCCGAACGCCGGATCACCTGCTGCTCGGACCCGTCCGGCGCCCGGAAGCGCAGGACGGCCTGGTAGCCGGGGCCCACGGTCGGCTGCCCCGCGGGCGGCTGCGGATAGCCGTACGCCGGCGGAGCCCCCATCGGCGGCCCCGGCTGACCGGGCATCGGCTGTCCGGGCATCCCGTGGGCCCCCGGCGGCATCCCTGGCGGACCGGGCGGCTGCGGGGCGCCGGGCGCACCGGGACCAGCGAGCGGCGGCCCGGCCAGCATCGTCTCGGCGTGGTGCACGGGTCCGGGGGCACCCGGCGGCGTCCCCGGAGCACCGGGCGCACCGGGGCCGCCCACGGCGGGCCCGGCCAGCATCGTCGCCGCATGGTGCACACCACCGGCGGGCGTACCACCAGGCGGATTCGGCGCACCAGGAGCACCAGGGGCACCCGGCGCGCCAGGGGCATGCGGAGTGCCCGGCTGACCCGGGGCCCCGGGAGGCCCCGGCGGCAGCGGCGCACCCGGGCCGCCCACGGCGGGCCCGGCCAGCATCGTCGCCGCGTGATGCACACCACCAGCAGGCGTACCACCGGGCGGATTCGGCGCACCAGGGGCACCAGGAGCACCCGGCGTGCCAGGGCCGCCAGGACCGCCGGGGCCACCCGGCTGACCGGGAGCGCCCGGGCCTCCCAGGCCGTCCGGCCCGAGGGAGGAGACCAGCTGGGTCGGCACGTACCCGCCCGCCGGGGTGCCCGGAACTCCGGGACCGGACTGCGGCGGAGGCGTGGCGCCCGGACGGGCACCCGGCGTCCCGGGGGCCCCGGGCGGAGCCGGAGGCGGCGGCGCACCGGCCGCACCGCCCCGGCGCGGCGGCGGCGCGGCCTTGCTGGTGGCGGCGTCGGCGATGTCACCGGCGTGGGGCGCGAGCGAGGGCCCCGGAGGCGGCGTACCGGGCCCCTGAGGCCCACCCGGACCCTGCGGATAGCCGTACGACGGCGCACCGGGCGGCGGGGTCCCCGGCCCCTGCGGTCCGCCCTGCGGCGCGCCGGGTCCCTGCGGAGCACCGGGTCCCTGCGGATAGCCGTACGGCTGCGACGCGCCCGGCGGCGGGGTCCCCGGGCCGGACGGAGGCTGCTGTGGTGACGGAGGCTGCTGTGGCGGCTGCGCGGGGCCGCCCGGTGCGCCCGCGTCGGGGCCGGGGGAGCCGAGGGCCGGCGCCACCGTCGTACGCGGGAGCTGGCTGCCGCCGGAGATCAGCGCCGTCTTGGCCTCCGGCAGCGCGCTGGGCGGCGGGGCGTCGTCCGTGTCGCTCACCTCGGACAGCTGGGGCGCGAACACCGTGTCCGGCAGCGGCACGGAACGGTCGTCCTCGGCCTCCGCGTTGGTGTCCGTACCGGCCCACGGGGTCGCCCCGGCGGGCACCGCGTCGTGCGGTTCGGCGTCCCTCAGCGGCACCGCGTCGCGCACCTCGTCGTCCGCCGAGGCGGCGGCCGGCCACGGCGTGGCGTCGGCCGGTGCGTCGGGCGCCCCACGGCCGACCGAGGGCGACTGCCCGACCGGACCCGCCATCGTCTCGGGCAGCGAACCACCGCTCCCGGACACCCCGTTGGCCCCCAGGGAACCGGAACCACCCGTACCTGCACCGGAAGCAGCGGCGGCAGCCGCGGCCGGACGGGACCCGGCCCCATCGGACGCACCGGCACCAGAGCCGAACCCGGAGCCCGCACCCGCACCCGCACCCGCTCGGTGGTCCGGAATCCCCATCCGGTCCGCCGCGTCCTGCAACCACTCCGGCGGAGTCAGCAGGAACGACGTCTGGTTCAGGTCCACCCGCGCCGGAGGCGCCGGCGCGGCGGCCGGAGCCGCCTCCGTACGGCCGTACTCCTCCTCGAAGCGGCGGATCACCTCACCCACCGGCAGCGACGGCCACAGCGTGGCCTCCCCGCTGTCCCGGGCGATCACCAGCCGCTGCGCGCCGCCGTCGGAACGCGGGCCGTCCGCCCGGTCCTCCGCCCACACCACGAACCCGAGCTCGAACTCCCGCACCCGCACCTCACGGTGCTGGTAGCCCGGCAGGTCGCCGTTGATCCACTCCTCGGCGCGCTCCTGCGCCTGAGCGAACGTCACCATCGAAAACTCACTCCCCCACCGAGGACGCCGCGGCGACCGGTACGGCACGCGCGAAGCCACCGTCCACCATCAGGTTGGCCACCGTCTCCAGTTCCGGCGGATTGCCCGCCAGCCGGGACAGGAACGTGTCGAAGTCCTCACCGGCGGGGAGCAGCAACCGCTCCACCCGCGCGGCCGGCGACCACGACGGATCGACGTCACGGGCGTCGTCGTACGCGCAGAACCAGACCGACCCGATCCGGTCGCCCTTCACCTTCACCGCGAGGATCCCGCCCTGCACGAACGCCACGGCCAGATAGTCCTTGGTGAGGTGGTCCCGCAGACACTTGTTGACGTAGACCAGGTCGTTGACCGCGGCCTCGTCCCGCACCGTGAAGAACGGCTGGTCGACCAGCAGCCCCAACTCCGCGTCCAGCGCCGCCCCCACGGGAGCGCACCCGCCCGCCGCCTTGAGGAACGACCGGTACGCGCCCGGCAACCGGTACCCGAGGTCCTCCTCGACCCCCTGCACCTGCGTCTCGGTCACCGCCACCGCCGACGACTTCGGCAGCCCGAAGTGCGCCGGCCGGGTCTCCTGCAACGGCCGCGTGCCGCGCTTGTGCTGGTCGACGCGTGCCGTCGCGATACCACCGTGGTGCCGCAGCAGCGCCTTCACCTCGACCGGCACCAGCTCCAGCCGCCGGCCGCCCGGCGCGTGGTGCCACGTCCAGCCGTGCGGCGTCGCCACCGGCGGGATCGTGTCCCACAGTTCGTGTCCGGACGCCGCCAGCGCCGCGTTCGCGGACACGTAGTCCGTCAACCTCAGCTCGTCCACCCCGAACCCCTCCGGGGGATCGGCGATCTCCGCCGCGGCGCGCGCGTAGGGCGAGAAGTCCGGAAAGCCGTGCGCGTCAACACGGACACCCCTCGGATGACGCGCCGCCCGGACCGGGTCCGGAAACTGCACGACCTGCCCGGCGTAGGCCGCGTTCGGCGGCGCGGCTTGCTGCCCGAGCCGACCTGTCGTCATGGCGGTAGCCCCCTGCGGCGTTCTGTGAGACCTGTTCTGGCTGCGTTTTCGCTGTGTCGTACTGCTCTCCGACAGCAGAAAAGGCCCTGGTACGGCCTGTTCTGTCCGCCCTCGATCGCAAGACCGAACGGATCGCGGTTGTCGACAGCCTATGCGGTACGGCGACACCGGTCATCGGGCCTCCGCCACCGTGACCAGCCGTCACACCACCCTCACGCAACGCCGAAGACCGGGCGTGTCGTCCTGCCCCAGCTTCCGCACCGGCCACGCCGTTTGGCACTCTGTGTGCCCGGGCGGGGGATGCAACAGGAGGGGATCACGATCATGAGCGCGACGCAGGCGGGACCTTCGGGCGACCCCCGCATCGGCTGGAGCACCGCGGAACAGCCGCACGCTCCCGCCCTCCTCCACCGCCGCGACGGCATCCTGCCGACCGTGGCCGCCGCCCTCTCCGTACGCGGCGAGACCCTCACCGGCACCGCCGCCCGCGGCGACCAGGCGCCGCCCCTGCACCCCCTGGTCCAGGAGTTCCTCGACTCCCTCGCCACCGACCGGCGCGACCGCTTCACCGGCCGCTGCGCCGAGGCCATCCTCATCTCCCGCCACATCACCGGCGCCGACGCGGCCCGCAGCAGGCGCGCCGCCCGCAGACCCATGTCCAACGGCGAGGCCCGCAAGGCCCTCAAGCAGGCCAAGCTCACCACCCGCCACATCCGCGAGGACGGCGACCCCCTGCACGGCGCGTTCGCCACGCCCTGCCGCTCCTGCGCGGCCCTCAGCGCCCACTTCGGCGTCCGCGTCGTGGACCCGACCCAGGACCACTAGGAACCCCGGCACCCGCAGCACGCGTCAGAAGACACGAACCGTCTTCGCACCACCGACGAACCACCGACGAACAAAGGGCAGATGCACACAGACCGCACCTCCACCACGCGCTTCTCCGTCCCCGTCGACGCCGCCCTGCGCGCCGCCGGATGGCAGCCGGGACACTGGGACATAAAGCAGGCCGAGATCTGGGCCGACACCCTGCGCGAGCACACCTCCCCCGCCGGCCACCGCCACGCGGTCTTCCCGGCCGCCGTCGAGGCCTGGGCCGAGTTCGGCGGTCTCCGCCTCACCGCCCAGGGCCCCGGCCGCCGACTCGCCCCCGTCGACCTGCACCTCGACCCGCTGCACGGCCTCCACATGGCCCGCACCCTCGGCGACCTCGGCCGCGCCCTCGACACCGAGGTCTGCCCCCTCGGCCACGAGACCGCCACCCGCGCCCTCGTCGCCATCGACACCGAGGGCCGCACCTACGCCCTCGACCACACCGGCGACTGGTACCTGGGCCCCACCATCGACACAGCCCTCACCACCCTCCTGACCGGCACGACCCCCACCCGCCTGACAGCGGGCTGAACTCCAGGCCGCGGCATCCGCACCCAGCCGCGGACCGTCACGCCGCCGGGGGAGGCGCCCCTACGCCGCCGGAATCACCGCGGACACCCGAAACCCCCCGGCATCCGTAGGCCCGGACACGAACACACCCCCCAGCTCGGCCACCCGCTCCTTCATCCCGAGCAACCCGTTCCCCCCGCTCGGC